>JAUIMA010000198.1 GCA_030432675.1 Candidatus Hydrogenedentota bacterium
CGGTTACTCTCGCCGAAACACCCCGAGGCCACGAGCTTGGACACGGCCGCGTTGTTTTTACGCAATTCGGTGGCAATCTGTTTCACCTTCGCCGAATCGGTTTTCATTTCGGCCGCATGGACCACTTCGATGGGGTTGAGGAAGTCGAGGCTACGCTGAAGCCAGGAGGTGGCTTTCTCCTCCTCGAATCCAGGCAGGGCATCGGTCTTGCCTTCGATGAAATCCAAGACGTCCTCTGCCTGCTCCTGGACATGTCGGATATCGAGGGTAATATGGGCATCTATCTTGTGTTCGGTGCGAATGACGCAACCGACCAGCAAAGCCACTACGAGGGCGTTGAGCCCAATCATTCGTCTGTTCATGAGGTAATCCTTCCTGTTGGTAGAAGAGACGCACGGGGGGCGTCTTTATTCAATCATTCTATAACGGGTATCGTAAAAAATGCGAGCTTCATCCCCCTATTCCGTGCTCGAGCGGATCGCCTCCAGCAAGGCCGAGGGTTGGGCGGAAATATCCACGGTCACGTCGAGCGACTTGCTCTCCAGGCGCGCCACCCCCACAATGAGGCCGTCCTCCATCCCGAGTTCGAGAATGGCCCGATCAAAGGGACGCTGCTCATCGTCGCCGATAACTTTTTCGATGATTTTCTGTACCGACTTATTGCCTACGGCATCATTCACATATTGGGACATGAGAATCTGGCGCACCATGCTCCGGTTCAGGGTGAGGCCCTCGGTGGCCTCCATATCCACGTCCAATGCCTCCAGCCCCTCCGTGGAAACGGTCATGGTCACGTTGCCACCGACGATGCCGGTGAGCACCACGTCAGGCGGCTCGAAGGTCTTGGTAAATTCGGTCAAATCGATGCGGGCCACGCGCAAGTCCGCACTTGTCTTCCACATGGGGTCGCGATAATCCAACGTGCCATCAAGCTTGACGGTGCCGCCCAGGAAAGTGGTCTCCAGGGCCTCGCAGTGCAATTGGGTGGGGTCCAGCCGAAGTCCCGTTTTCACCGCGCCAAAGGGCATGCCGTAGATTGATGCCGAAGTCGCCGCCACGGTTCCTTTACCGTCTTCCTCGTTACCGGGGTTATAGGTACCCGAGGTGATCAGCCCATTCAATTCGGCCATCTCATCGGGCAGCGCGAGGAATTCCGCAACGATATCCCACCGCGTCTGGCCCCCAAAGTTGCCTTCGCTAAAGGTCAGCGCCTCACTGGATAAGGTCCCTTTTCCTTCCCGAACGGCCGTGATGAACCCATAGCTCTTGAGCAACTCCAAATCACTCTGCAGCAACAGCGGTGTGGCCGTCATCGTGAACGGCGATGTCTCTCCCGGCATATCCATATGGAAAGCATCCATCTGAAGCGTGGTCCCCTCATCGATGCGGGCATTCCCTGGCGTAAAGGAAAGCCGACGGGCGTCATAGTCGTAGGCCAGGTTACCATCGAGGGTGAGGGTGCTGCCGTAGGGGACACTCCAGTCGTCGGTATAGCCCAAATCGCGCGAGGAAGCTGTGAACCCGGAGAGCCTGAAGGCCTTGTCGTCTATCTGTATGCCCCCGGCGATGTCGGCGTTACCGTAGAGGGAGGAAAGCTCGAAGAGGGTCGCCACAGCATCCAGCGAAAGATGGGTCTCCGCAGCGGCCACCACCTTTAGGGAATCCGTCAGCATGTGCCAGTCGTTGGCGACAAGGTCAATCACCGACTCCTGGGAAACGTGCAGCTTGTTGCCCCGCACGTCCCCCGACTCCAAACTGTATTTCATTCGCCCAGAGATGGAAGCGGGTCCCTCACCCGGTAACACCAGGGTGTCATAGGCCAGATCGGTGCCCGTCAATTCGACATCAATTTCCAGCGGCGCTTCCGGTGCTATGGTTACATCCACGCGGCCGGTGAGTTTACCACCTAATCCGGGCACCATCTCCTTACCGAGCAGCCGATTCGTCCAGGCATTCACCATCACGTCGCCCAGGGTGCTCCTGGCCTCCAGGGCACCACCGAGTATGCCCGTCACCTTCGTCTTCACGGTTGCCTTATCCAAAGTCAGATCGGTGTCGACTTCCAGGGTCTCACCCTCAGGTGTCGTAGCCATTTGGAGCGCCATCGGAATCGCCATGACCTCCTCGCCGAAACGGGCATCCAGGCTCGCCTTCACGTCGAGCATATCGGGGCGCTGTTCGACCGTCGCCGTGCCGCCCAGCCCATCCAGCGGCGCGAAGACATCCAGGGTTCCGCGATAGGCCTCCGGCAACAGGGCCTGAATCACCCCTTTAGGCCAGGGTGGAAGTTCCACGGTACCGGTGAGCCCGTCATCGGCCACCGTGATCTGCCCATTCAGGGCCAGGCCTTCTTCAAGCGTCAACTGCCCTTCCACCGACGTGGCGTCCCCATAGCTGCCATGGAGTGCCATCTGAAGGGGGCCTTCATAATAGGGTGCCTCATCGGGACCAATAGACACCCGGGAAACCGTACCATCGAGCTCTGCGGCATCAACGCGCAGGCCCGACTCGAGGGCATGGAGTCCCAGCCGCACCTCCGACAGTGACAGGGTGTCGAAACGAATGGGTGTGGGAAGGTGCTCCACGAGAATAGCCGACCACAGGGGATCATCCAAGACCGCCGTGGGCACCGTCACATCCAGGTAAGGCGCACCCTCCCGGGTGGACAAGGCCACCTGCGCTTCGAGCTGGGCGAGTCGACCAAAGTCCACCTCTGTAGCCACAGCCACATCCGAGCCTTCCCAATCGAGGTCCAACTTGAGACGACCCACATGAGACTGGGGACCGCCTGGCATCAACTCCGAACGCCAGGCGATTGCCAGTTCTTCCGCCCCAAAGGAGAGGTGCCCCGCTTCCAGGCTATAGAGCCGGGCGGCTGCCGCCATATTGTCCATCCGCACTTCGTAGCCCGGATACAGAATCTCCGCCCAAAGATCGTCTACTTGGAGATGTTCCGGAATCCAGGGGTCCACCTCCAAATCCGGGTTGGCCGGTGCCGTCAGCAGATCATAAAGAAATTGATAATTATTGAATTGGGGCCCCCCACGAAGTGACACCTGCACCCCATCCAAAGCGACCGACTCAATATGGCGCGGAGAGTCACGCTCCCAACGATATCGGGTTTCGATGGCGTCCACCCGCATCAACGGTGCATACATCTGTGCGGCACGATCGGTCAGGGCGAGGGACTGAATTACGAGGGGATTACGGAGGGTGACGCTGCCCACCTGCACCTCGGCCTTCAGCTGCGATGCGAGTAATCGCTGAAGGGACTCCCGTTGTGGAATCCCCGTGCCCAGTAGTCCGACGGTCAGCACCACCAGCATGAGGGGCACCAGAAGCGTCCAGAGAAGCACCCGACGACACCCGCGCCCCCGCCGGGATTTTTCCTTCGCTGACATGGTAGACACAAACTCCCGTAGTGGCGATTGGAAAATGCGATTCGATGAATCCGGTACTTATTCGCTGGCCTCGGCGGCCGCCTCCTGAATTTTCAATTGACCGATGATGGGCATAATCTTCGCCTGCTCGAAGAGATCGCCCTCCGCCAGCTTGATGTGGGTCACATCTGCAAGGGGCTGGTCGAAGGTCGGATCCACATCAATCCATTTGCCCACCCAGACCTTGGCCCACTGATGAAAATAGAAACCCGGCTCTCCCCCCGAAACATAGACGAGGCCCGCCACTTCACGGGCGGGAAGGCCGGCCGCACGGGCCAGGGCGATAAAGAGAATACTGTGCTCCGTGCAATCGCCTTCGAGATGGTCGAGCACTTCAATGGCGTTGGTCAGGCGCGCCGAAAAGGTACTGCGCATGTTGTCATGCACCCAATCAGAAAGGAGCCGTGAAATCTTCAGGGCATTGGTCTCATCCCCAATAATTTCCTTTGCTTTCGCAATAATCTTGGGGCTGTCGCTCTGCACAAACTGGGTGGCCTTAATCCAGGGCAGGACGGCTTCGTCGGTAATGGGCACATGAACCGGCGTGAAATCCTTCATGGCATAACGGCGGCCCTCGAAAAGATAATAGCCATCGGCCGCTTCCACGGTCTGGCGTTCGTCATTGAAGACGTGACCGCTATCCATCGGTCCGCGAATTTCGAGACGAAGCGTAGCCCGCTTCCGCGGGTTGGCGATAGGCGTGGTCACCATGGCGGCGTTGCTTACAATCACGTCATTGCTATAACTCACATCCTTCGCCAGGTTTTCCGGCTCGAGACGCATGGTGATAAGGCCGGCCACCTGGTCTTCGAGGGTCGTGCCATCTTCGGCTACGTAGGCGATAGATTCCACCCCCATCTGGGCGATAACCGTGCGCACCTTGAAGACTTTGGTATTGACCCCATCAAACTCGCGCTCTTCCATACCCTCAATGGTGCTGGTGCCCGTCAACTCTTTCTTGTAGAGTGGCTCAAACACGGAAAACTCCATGGAGTTGCCCGCCTTTGGATTATCCAATACCAGTTGCGACAATTTGATGGCATCCCGCAGGGATTCCTTGGGCTTGGGCAAAACCGTTTGGGTCTCCGCACCGCCCACCACGCTGGTGAGGTGCAATTTGTCTCCACGCACATCGCCAAAAAACGTATTGGTCCCGGCAGGGTCCACCACCTCGGAAGCAATCGAAATCAGGTCCCCCTCGGGCGAATAGGTGCGCCGGGCCGTGATGCGCATGTCCTGCTTGATAGTGGCCATGGTGATTTGGAATCGGGCATCTTCGGTGACCAGAATGGTGCCGTCGTCGTTGCGCTCGACGCCGTTGACGGCATAACCGGCCTTTTGATTGTTCATGTAAACGCCGTACCAACTCGTTCCCAGAAGGGATTCCACATCAATGGGTTGGGCGAATACGGCCTGAGCCGATACCAGCAGGGTTACCAGTGCGCGTGCACATTTCATAGGTTTGTACCTCCGACGCGATGCGCCACGTCTGTCATACTGCCTGGTCTCAATCACCCGCAGCCCTGCGGGTTGTCTGGACCTTATGCTGCTGCCCACCCCAAAGGGCGAGCACGAGCAGTGCCCACAGGTGATGACCATAGTTTTCTTCGCCCGTCTGATGGGCGTGCCAGAGACGCTCCACCACCCCCTTCTCCGTCACGATGCCGTCGAGACGGTCACCACACAAAACTGTATCATAAAAGAGCTCCTTGAGGTCGTGACGCATCCACTGGTGGATGGGCAAGGAGAAGCCCCGCTTCCGCTGCATCAGTGCCGATGGTGGCAAGACACCCGCCATGGCCTGCTTCAGCACCCGTTTGGATTGGCCTTGCTGATACTTCAGGGCGAAGGGCAAGGTTGCCGCAAATTCTACGATTCGATGGTCCAGCAGAGGCACGCGCGCTTCCAAGCCATGGGCCATGCTCATACGGTCCACTTTGGCCAGAATGTCATCGGGCAAATACCGATGGGTATCGACGCGAAGCATGCGCGTGCCCTCGTCAAGTGCCCCTCCACCATTCCAACACGCCGCGAAAGTTGAATCTTCGCCCCGGGACACACCCAGTAAGGCGGTGCGGCTGTCTTCATCAAAGCAGGTCAGCCGTCGCTGAAACGCATCCATGGGCGTGCGAAAACTATCCGCCTGAAAACGCCGGTAGCGGTTCCATCGGGCATTGTGGGGAAACAGGCCCAATAGTGCGCCCACGCCCTTCCGAATGGACGCGGGAACCTGACGATAGCGGCCCGCCCGCAGGGCCATGTGGGCCCAGGTATAGCCCGCGAAGAGTTCGTCGCCCCCATCCCCGGAAAGGGCCACCGTCACCTCTTCCCGGGCAAGCCGCGAGACCAGCCACATGGGCAGCATGGAGGAATCGGCGAAGGGCTCGCCCATATGGGCCACCAGCTCCGGCAATACTTCGGTCAAATCGGGTGACAACACCGCCTCGTGGTGCTCGGTGCCGAAGTGCTCCGCTACAGCACGGGCATAGGGCAGCTCATTGGCCCCTTGGGCATCGAATCCAATACTGAACGTCTTGAGCGGTGCGTTCCGCTGCTGACTCAAGGTCGCCACCACAGCACTCGAGTCGAGCCCACCGCTTAAGAAGGCCCCCAGCGGCACATCACTCCGTTCCCGAAGGCGCACCGAGTCATCCAGGAGGTGGCGTAATTCCTCCGCCGCCCCCGCCATGGTCCAACCTACATCAGGCGCGTAGTCGAGATTCCAATAGGCCTTTTCCTCCCATGCACCCCGCCGAAAGACGAGGCAGTGGCCAGGAAGGAGTTTGGAGATGCCCCGATATATTGTTTGGGGGGCCGGGATATAGAGATACTGAAGGTAGTCGTGGAGCGCGTCTCCATTGCTTGTCATGTCCGACAGACTATGCTGGCACAACGGCCCCATTTCTGACGAAAAGGAAAAGGTTCCCTGGTGCCATGCATAAAACAACGGCTTGATCCCCAGACGGTCCCGCGCGAGGATGAGGGTCTCCGTCGATTGGGTGTAGATGGCGGCGGCGAACATACCATTGCACCGGGAGAACACCTCCATCCCCCAGGCGCTAAAGCCCGCCAGCAAAACTTCCGTATCGCCAGAAGTTCGGAAGCAATGGCCCATGTCCTCCAGGGTTTTTCGCAACTCCCGGTAGTTATAGATTTCGCCATTGTAGACGAGCACGTGGTCGCCGTCGGCGCTGCACATGGGTTGGCGGTTGGCTTCACTGGTGTCAATTACACAGAGTCGGCGATGGCCCAAATCCACCTGCGCACTTTGCCAGGTGCCGCTGTCGTCCGGGCCACGGTGGGCCAGGGCGTCATTCATCGACTGAATGATGGCCTCCCGGTTTTCCGGGGCGGCCCGACGCCAGATGACCCCGTTGATACCGCACATAATCAGGGTTCCTGATGGAGTTTATTCTGCAACAGTTGGTGGTATAGCTGACGATGCGCTTCGACCATACGGTCCAGCGGTAGCTGGGCGCGGACCCATTCACCCGCCGCGTTGCCCAACTCTTCCCGTCGTGGGGGGTCATCCAGGAGATTGCAGACCGCGTCGGCAAAGGCCTGGGCCGTCCGTTCTTTCACCAGCACCCCTGTTTTTCCGTCTTCTATCAGTTCGGGAATCCCGCCCACCGGTGCGGCAACGCAGGCCGTGCGCGATGACATGTACTCCATGATAGCGTTGGGAAAGCCCTCCATTTTGGAGGTCAGCACAGAAACGTCGATGGCATGGAGGAGATCCACCACTTCACTGACCGTTCCGACCCGCGTAAAGTGCTCTTCCAGGCGGCGGCGATAGATCATGGACCGCATCGTGTCGACGAGCTTGCCGGTTCCGATTAAGACGAAATGCACGTCTTTGCGGCGCTCCAGGATGCGCTGGGCCATCTCGAGAAACAGGCGGTGGTCTTTCACCGGGCTGAAGTTGGCGATCATCCCCACATTCAGCGTCTTGGGCGGCAATTTGAAGCGGGCAATAATCTGCGCCCGAGAGACGGTGGACACGTAGTCATCCGCCACCACGCCGTTATGGATGACGCTATAGTCTTTTCGGGGGCGTCGTTCCTGCTTCGCGGCATAGTCGGCCACCGCGTGGCTGTTTGCGATAACATGGTCGGTATAGCGATTGGCCCGTCGTTGAAAGAAACGGTGGCGCGCTTTCTGCCAGATGGCTAATTCACGACGGCTCGACACAATGACAGGAACGCCCACATTCCGGGCCGCCCGGTTGGCAAAGAGGTCGAATCCCGACAAGTAGGTGTGCATCATGTGGGGCATGTGGGCCTGAAAAATCCGTTCGAGGCGACGTTGGACCCGAAAGTCCCACGCGGTGGGCGAATCCAACACCCGCACATAGGCCCCGGCCCGCCGTGCATCTCCGATGAGGGCGCCTTCACTACGGGTACAGATGAGGGTCATTTCAAATTCGTGCTGCAAGCCTTTTATCAGGTGGAGCAATTGGATCTCGCTCCCTCCAACACGCATAGTGGGAATGACCCAGGCAATCCGCGGGCGGGCCATCAGCGGGTCTCCAACAGCGAAAGTAATCGAGGCGCTGCATGATGAAGGGCGTAGCGATCTTCCACCGTTGCCCGGGCCGCAGCCCCCAGACGGGCGCGTAGAGCCGGGTCACGCATCGCGTCCAGGGCAGCACACCACTCGTCGGGTGTTTCGGCAAACCATCCGTTTTCACCATGGGTGATCATATCGGTTACGGCACCATAGGGCGTAGCAATACAGGGGATGCCTACGGCCATATAGAGCAGGGCCTTCAGGGCACATTTACCCCGGGTCCACTCATCTTGGGCAAGGGGCATGAGGCCCACGCTGAACGATTGCAACAAACTGACCTCCGTGTCATAGTTCCACGTCGCGAATTCTGCTTTCGACCAGTGTACCTCCTTTCTATCCGCTCCCGCCACCCGGAGTTCCCCTGGAGCCAGCTGCTCCAAGGCAGGGGCGATAAGCTGGAGGCTTCTGCTTGTACTCGGTGCGCCCATCCAACCAGCACAAAAGTCTTTTGGCGAGGCCGTGGCTGGCACGAATCGCTCCGTATCCACCACGGTTGGGAAACAGGCCGCTGTCCCCCCCGCCTGTGTCACTTCGTCGGTAAGCCAGGTGTTTCCAGCCAACACAAGATCGGCCCGTCCCATGATCCGCCTAACCTGCCCCGAGTCTTCCAGCAGCGACCAGGGAAATCGAAGGGGATGAGGGGGTGCCCGGTGGACCGCATCATCCATGTCGAAAATAAGCCGCTTGCTCTGGGACTGCAGGAGCCCGTCCAGGCCACGCAAATAGGCCGACATGACCGCTTTCTGGAGAAACACCACATCGTAGTTTCGGGCACTCAGAATCTGGCGGATGCGACGGGGCGTTTCGTGGAAGTGGTACCAGAAGGCCCG
Source organism: Candidatus Hydrogenedentota bacterium (assembly GCA_030432675.1). Lineage (GTDB taxonomy): Bacteria > Hydrogenedentota > Hydrogenedentia > Hydrogenedentales > JAEUWI01 > JAEUWI01. The sequence continues at coordinate 8,840 of JAUIMA010000198.1, forward strand.
ACCTTCCCTGTCCGGTCCGGTGTGACGACGCCAGACGGCCTCCGTGGTAGGGGCCAACACGGAACAGTCCAGGCCGTGGGCACGCAGGTAGGGCAGGAACTGATGTACCCGATAGCGCGGACTCGCCGCGACTTCGGGATAGAGGGTCAGAAAGAGGACTTTCATGGGGCGTTGCTCAAACCGAGGCGCGCGAAGACGGCCTCGATGACCGATTCTACCGGGATGGACTCCAGACAGCTGGTGTGCCCCTCGGGACATTTTCCCGGTTTCCCAACGGCCTGCGCGTGATTCCAGAATCCGCTACAGGCGTCAGTGCTTCGCAGGGCCGTAAAGTCCGGGTCGTTGCGAATCAGGATATCCGGGTCCGTCGGACCAAAGAGGGCCACGACCGGCGTATCGACGGCCCGGGCCACGTGCATCAACCCCGAGTCACAACACACGGCCAGGTCGGCGGCATGGAGCACACGGGCCGCCTCCTCCACCGTGGTCTGCCCCGTCAAGTCCCAGCCACAGGGGAGGCCTTCGCCCGCTTGGCCCAGCACCACTAAACGACAGCCTTGGGCGGTCAATTGGTCTCCCAATGCCTTCCAATGACTACGCTCCCAACGTTTCGTGGGCCAGGATGCGCCCGGTGCCAGGGCAATAAGCGGCCCCTGACCCGACGGAATCCGGAGATGGGGCGGCATGGAGGTATCGGCCAACCGCATATGGGGGCGGAGATCCGGAACGGGCACGCCTGCCTTCCTGCAGTAGACGGATAGCCGATGCTCGAAGCGTGACGCTCCCCGGAGTAACAGATAGCGGTCCACCACGTCTGGCGGCGATTCGCTTACGTGCACAAAGGGATTGTCGCGAAATAGAACCGGATTATTGCTGAGCAGGAACACATTCGCCCGGGGATGATGTCGGTGGAGGGCTTCAAACACCGGCAGGGCCATCACTTCGTCGCCAAGCCGCCAATTGAGCTCCACAAGAATTGTTCGGTCTTCACCGCGAAGGCCCTTCCAACACCAGCGCACGGCACGAAAGAGCCGCTCCAACCGACGTTGCACGGGGCCAAACTGCTCTTCATAGCTGGTGCTTTTCAAGGACAGCTCCCTGTCACGGACCACAGAGGCGGCGATAAACTTCGGCCAATCGCTGGGCGTAGGTGTCCAAATCATAGCGGCGACGGGCCACCTCCAGCCCCTTCTCGACGCAGGCCTCTTCCAGGAGCGGGTCAGCTATCAACCGGGCCAACGCTTCATGGAGGGCAAAGAAGTCATTGGGCTGACAGAGGAGCGCGCTGTCCTCCACGATTTCGGGGATGGCCCCGCTGTGGGTCGTAACCACCGGGGTTCCGCAGGCCATGCTCTCCATGAGGGACATACCAAACTG
>JAUIMA010000199.1 GCA_030432675.1 Candidatus Hydrogenedentota bacterium
GGTGAGCGCGCCCCCGACCTGTGTCCCCTGCCGAAAGTGCGGCCACCCCATCGAGGCCACCGATGCGTTTTGCCGTTTCTGTGGCACCCAGCAGCGGGTGACGGACCCGCTCTATTACCATCCCGTCATCATCCTGATCCTCGCCTTTCTGGTCCTCGGCCCCTTCGCCCTCGGCCTCGTCTGGCGGGCGCAGGCGATGGATCGCAACACCAAGATCGCGCTCTACGCCATTATCACCGCCTACAGCGCGGTGACCATTTACGCGGCCTATAAGATCATTATGATCGCCTACCGCGAACTGAGTGTCCTGTCGGATATTTTGTGAGGTGCCCCCTCATTAGCGTAGCCCTGCCTCCGCCCCCCATTCTTGCCAGGTCACACATTTTTGTGCTTCGAGGCCAAGACACCCGTAAGCTCCTCCGCTTCGCTCCCCCGCGTAAGGGTGGCACCCATGGTCTTCTTTTAGAATCACCCATATTCAACGTTGGACAAGAGGCTCTTGCGGTGCTTTGAGGCAGTATGACTATCGGTGAGCCCCACTCCCATCAAGTCCCCTCCCTAATAAAAAAACTTCCCCGCCCCGCGAACTTTCTTTCCCCCTTGGGGTCTAAGGTCGTGTACCCTGTAACCTTGGATGGTTTCAATCGTTATCTCTAAAGGGAACCCCGTGGGTAACTCGGGGGATTGAACCGTACATGACCTTAACCTTGGGGAGCGCTCTATCATGCCGCTGCGCACGTACTTAGCCGTTTTCTTCTTGTTCCTGGGCATCCAACTGGCCACCATGGCAGAGTTGCAAAATGTCGCCTTGGGGGGTGCTGCCCCCCACGAGGACGAACTTCCGTCCGTAAGCTACGTGGCCCAGCCGCCCGGGGAGGTGGATTTGGGCTTTCTCGAGCGCTTTGCCCTGGCAGAAGACCGGGGGGAAGTTCTCAAGGAGCTCGTTCCGGGCACCCTCCCCTATTACTATTTCAGCTGCCTGCACCTTCAGGAACAGGGGGCCTTTGATGAGGTCGACGCCCTCCTGATGACCTGGGTGGAGCGCCATGGCGACTCGCCCCAGGTGATTGAGATTCGCCATCGGCAGGCCCTCTTGCGCTATGACAGCCAGCCCGCCGACACGTTGGAATACCTGAAATCGACCTTTCAACTCCGGTTCAATCACCAGCGCCAGGTGCCGGGTGTAACGCCCGATTATCCCACGGCCCTCGACCCGACGCTCATCGACCGGGAGACCCTGCGCCGTGAGGCCCTCAAGAAATCGAGCCAGTCCGACCATATTGACGCCTTCAACCCCAGTGCCTATGACTGGCTCCTCACCTCCAACCTCGCCGAGTCCCATCTGCGCAGTCTGTTGGGCAAGCTCCAACGACCCGATTACCCCCAGCTGGCAGAAAACATCGCAGCGGACCTCAACGGGCGCAACAGTGGCGGTTTCGGCTCCCTGCCCATCCACACCCTGCTCACCAGGGGCCAACTGGATACCCTCCTCCAACACAAGCCCGAGCTCCGCGATGACGACACCTTTGTCCAGACCTATGTGCGCCGTTTGGTCCCCAGTGCGGACAACGACCAGTGGCGCCGTGACCCGGAGGCCATGAAAGCCTACCTGGATCGCCTGGAAGGCTTTGTCGAAGCCCTTGCCCCTGCCCACCATACGCTGAAGGCCCACGTCCGCTATCACCGCCTCGCCTTTGACCAGTCCCAGGGCATCTATGACGCCCAACGATTTCTCGCGTACCTGCGCATTCCGAGGCACACCCCCTACGTGCACCCCGATATGCTGAAGAAGGTAGCGCAGCGCAATCACGTGGCCGACCTGGAGCGCGATTTCGGTGAGGCGACCATCCTGCCTCCCGTGCGGAACGACAACACCCTTGTCTCCGAGTATCTCCGCCACTTCTTCGCGGAAGGACATGATATCGACCGCTACCGCCCCTACGTCCGTGAGTCCTACCTCCGCACCGTGTTCGCCGAGACCCAGTTGTTACGGGGCACGGGCGACATGGAACAATGGTATTCCTGGCTTTCGCCTGATGCGGTGGAAGCCTTAAAGGCCCGGGTGGATGTGAATTTTGCGCCGGAGAATCAACAGCAGTTCGCCCAGGACGAAGCCGTCACGGTCGATGTGCTGTTGAAGAATGTCGACCGGCTGCTGGTCAAGGTCTACGAAATCGACACGCTCAACTATTACCGCGAATTTGACCGGGGAATCAGCACCGACATCAACCTGGATGGTCTGGTCGCCAATCACGAAGAAGTGTACACCTACGACGAAGTGCCCCTCCGGCAGCATCGCCGCACCTTTTCCTTCCCGGAGATTAAGGGCAAGGGCGTGTGGATTATCGAGCTCGTGGGCAATGGTGCGAGCAGTCGCGCGTTGATTTCCAAGGGCTCCCTCCAATACCTCAGCCACACGGGCCCCACCGGTCCGGTCTTTACCCTCTTTGACGAGACGGGCCGACGGGTCACCGACGGGTCCATCTGGTTTGCGGGCCGCCACTACCCGGCCAACGACGATGGGCGCATTACCCTCCCCTTCTCTACCGATCCCGGTACGCGCACGGTCCTGCTCTGTCAGGGTGATTTCGCTACCCGGGCCCCCATGGAGCACCTGGGTGAGCGCTATCATCTCAAGGCAGGCATCCATGTGGACTCCGAATCGATTCGCGCCGGGAAAATGGCGCAGGTGGTCCTTCGGCCCCTGCTCTATCTGAACGGTCGCCCCATGCCCCTCTCGCTCCTGAGAAACCCCACCCTGGAAGTCTATTCGGACACCCACGATGGTGTAAAGAGCACGCAGCGGATAGACCAACTCCAACTGAAGGATGACGCGGCGTTGGTGGAATCCTTCCGCGTTCCTGCGAACCTGTCCCAGTTGAGCTTCACCTTCCGCGCCACCGTCCAACCCCTCACCCAGAACGCCCCTCAAGAACTCCAATCGCAACAAAGCGTCGAGGTCAATGGCATCCTGACACAGCCACGCACGGCCAGCCTCTTCCTTCACCAGTCGGAGCAGGAATTCTCCGTGGAAGTCCGCGACACCAGTGGCAACCCGCTCCCGGACCATGCGCTTTATGTGCGGCTCCACCACCGCGACTTTGTGGAGCCCGTAGACGCACACCTCAAAACCGACGAGGCGGGCCGGGCACACCTGGGCAGCCTTCCCGACATCGTGAAGATGGGCGCCTATTCCCGTGACACGACACGCCAGGGGCTCATATCGGCCGAGTGGAAGCTGCCCGCGCCCACGTTCACCTATCCGAGCATCATCAATGGGAGTTCACTCACGCCTCTGCGCATTCCCTACACGGGCCAGGAGCATTCGGCACCGCGCCGCCCCGCCACGCTGCTGGAGATGAATAACGGCACCTACATGGCGGACCGAAGCGACGCCCTCCGGGTGGAGGAAGGATATCTCATCGTTTCCGAACTTCCCCCGGGCGATTATCTCCTTAACCTGAAGGAAGCCAATCGACAGATTACCCTCCGCCTCACGGAGAGCGAGGTGGTTGACGGCCAGCTAGCGTCCACCACGCGCGTCATGGATGCCCAGGTCCCCACGCCTCTGCAAATACAATCGGTAGACGCCGACGATTCGGAGTTACGTATTCAATTGGCGGGCGCCAACGCCCTGACGCAGGTCCATATTGTGGGCTCCCACTTCCTCCCCGAACGTCCATTAGCCCATTCGCTCCATATCGGCTACTGGCAATTACCAGCAATGCGACGCATGACACCCGACCAGGCGCTTTACACCAACAGCCGTCCGATTGGGGATGAATATCGCTATGTCCTCGAACGCCGCTTCGCCACGAAATACCCCGGCAATATGCTTGAGCGTCCCGGCCTCTTGCTCACGCCCTGGGCCATCGAAGAGACGGAGGCGAGCCAGGAGGCCGCCGAAGAGGGCGCCGCCATACCTTCTGTCATGGCCGACGAAGCCGCGTCACCGCCCCCAGCCTCCCCTGCGCCCAGCCCCGCGCGAACAGCCCGTCTTAACGCGCCCCTCTCCCCCGCTTTCGATTTCCTCGATGACGGCATGGCGGTCGCCTACAATTTGATTCCCGATGAGCAGGGCCTTGTCACCCTCCCCCGGGAAGCCCTCGGGGGCAGAAACTACCTGCAGGTCGTCGCCACCGACCCAACGGCCACCGTCTCCCGTCCCGTGGCCCTCCCAGCCACGCCCTGGTCACCCCGAGACCTTCGCCTGGCCGACGGGCTGGCGCCGGATCGCCATGTTGTGGAGCACAAGCGGGTCAAGCTCCTCGCCGAAAATGAATCCCTTACGATCGATCGCACGGGCGACGTGACCGTGCAACTCTATGATTCCGTCCCCTCGGTGCTGAATTTGCTCAGCACCCTGAGCCGCGATCCCCAGCTCCAGAAGTTTCAATTCGTGGGGCATTGGCCATCCCTCTCTGCGGAAGAAAAGGCGGAGAAGTTCTCTCAATTTGCCAGTCACGAACTGAACTTGTTCCTCTACCACAAAGACCGGGAATTCTTCGAGGCGACGGTCCGTCCCTTCCTGGAGAACAAGTTCCACAAGACCTTCCTCGATCGCTGGTTGTTGGCAGAAGACCTGAGTCCCTTCCTCGATCCCTGGCAGTTTGAGCAACTCAATCGGGTCGAGCAAATCCTGCTGTCGAAACGCTTTCCAGAAGTGCAGAAAGCCGTGGCCGAGAAACTGCGCGACGTCCTCGACATGATGCCGCCCAACCCCGCCCTGGAGAATATGCGCTTCATGACCGCCCTCCACGGCACGGCCCTCCGCGGTAGCCGGGGGCGTGGTGACGGCATCGTACTCGACGGTTCCGTACGAATACGCGGGAACTTTTACGATTCGGGTAGTAGTCCATACGGCCCGCCCGGCAACGGCGGCTTTGATCCGCGTGCGGCGGGATTCGCTGGAGGCGGTGGTGCAGGATTCGGTGTAGCTTTCGACCGCGTCCGTGAATCTATCGAGCTGAAACGGCGAAAAGCGGATAAAGACGCGAGCACCGCTAACCTCATGATATCCGTAGATGATACCTTCCTCATGGAGAGCGAGGCACTCGATGAAGCGCGGTCCCAATACCGCGCGCTCTACCGCGCTCCCGAGACGACCAAGGCGCTCATTGAGACCAACTACTACGAGCGCACCGTCGAGGCCACCCATAGTGACATCATCCCGGTCAATGCCTTTTGGGCCGACTACGCCAACACCCCCGCCGGTGAGCCCTTCTTCACCACCCACCTCGCCCAGGCCGACTCCGGTTTCACGGAGGCCATGATGGCCCTGGCCGTCCTCGATGTGCCCTTCGAGTCGCCCCAACACACGCTGGACACCGAGGACAGTAGCTATACCGTCCAGGCCGCAGGGCGGGCCATCGCCTACTTCAAGAATCTCGAGTCCGCCGACGTATCGGCGGAGAAGACCCCCGTGCTGGTCAGTCAGAACTACTTCCAGGAAGATGACCGATACCGCTTTGAGGGCAATCAGCAACATGACAAGTTCGTGACGGATGAGTTTCTGACGGGTCCCGTCTATGGCTGCCAGGTGGTGGTGACCAATCCCACCTCGACGCCCTATGAATTCAACGTGCTCCACCAGCTTCCTGAGGGGGCCCTCCCGGTGAACACAGCACGGTACACCCAAAGTGTACCGGTATCGCTGGGTGCCTACAGTACGCACCGGCTGGAATACTATTTTTACTTCCCCGAAGCGGGTACCTTCACCCACTTTCCGGCCCACATCAGCCAGGAAGATGAACTGCTTGCCTTTGCCGAGGGCATTACCCTTAATGTCGTGGAGGAGGCCAGCCAGGTAGACACCTCCTCCTGGGAATACATCGCCCATCAGGCCGATTCGGAAACCGTGTTGGACTACCTGAAAACGGCCAACCTGAACCGCATCGAATTGGTACATATTTGCTGGCGACTCAAGGACCAGGATTTCTTCGTGCGGGTTATCGACGTGTTAAATGGGCGGCGTGTCTATGCGCCCGACGTGTGGTCCTACGCCATCCACCACAATGACAACAAGGCAATACGGACCTATCTGGCTCATCGCCGTGACCTGCCCACGCAAGTTGGCCCCGTGCTCGATAGTCCCTTACTCCAACTCGACCCTGTCGAACGTCGCTTCTACCAGCACATGGAATTTGCGCCCCTCATTAATCCCCGGGCGCACCATCCCAATGGAAAATGGATGATCACCAATGGGCAGTTGATGGTGCAATACCGGGCACTCCTCAACGTGCTGGCCCATCGCAACACGCTGCGACCGGAAGACCATCTGGCCCTGAGCTATTACTTCCTGTTGCAGGATCGCGTGGAGGATGGCCTGGCCCAGTTCGCCCAATTGGATCCAAGCACGTTGCCCACGCGAATCCAATACGATTATCTCCACGCCTATGTAAAGTTCTATCAGGAAGACCCCGAGGCGGCAGTCGCCATCGCCACGCCCTACGCCGAGTACCCGGTCGAGGCCTGGCGGGATCGCTTCACTATGGTCCTGGCGCAGGCCGCCGCGATACGGGGAGAAGCGATGGTTGCCGCAGGACAAGCAGACCAGGACCGTCTCGCTTCCGAAGAACCTCAGCTCAATCTGGCGCTGACCGACAAGGGCATCCAACTCGACTTCCAGAACCTCACGGGATGTACCCTCAGCTTCTATCCCATTGACCTGGAGATGCTCTTTTCACGCAGTCCGTTTGAGCTGGCCAATACCGACGTCATCGCAGGGGTCAAACCCATGGCCACCGTGACCACGCACCTCGACCCCACCCTGACCCAACACACGGTGCCGTTGCCCGAGGACTTTGCTCACCGGCACGTCATCATCAAGGCCGATGCCAATGGATTGAGTCGCTCCGAGATTCGCTATGCAAGTGAAATTCTTACCCAACGTATGGAACGCTACGGACAGATCCGGGTCACCCGCAAGTCTGACAATACCCCCCTTCCCAAGGTCTATGTGAAGGTCTTCGCCCGACTGCACGATGGGGAAAAACTCTTCTACCGGGATGGTTACACCGACCTGCGGGGCCGCTTCGACTACGCGTCGTCGAGCACTCTTGACCTCAATAATGTGGCCGAGTTTTCCCTGCTCGTAACCAGCGAAGAACTCGGTGCCAACGTGCTGACCGCGGCCCCACCGGCCCGGTAACCCCTCGGGGAGCGCTCCCCGCCGTAGGAAAGTCCCATACACATAGCAAGAAAACGGCCCTGACGTTCGCATTGAGCGCGTCAGGGCCGTTGTATTCGGAGTTCAAGTATTACGTACTACCTAGAAGGCGTCGGCAGCATCCAATTCGGTGAAGCCATCGTCTTCGCGGCCGCTGATGTGCGGTCCGGTCAGCATGTCTTTGTACGACAGGCCGGGGCCCACCATGGGATAGACAAAGGCGTTGCCATCGGTCATTACTTCGAGGAAGGCGGGTCCTTCGAACTTAATGAAGGCCTCCACCACCTTTTTCAAATCGTCACGGGCTTCCACCCGTTCCGCAAACTTGAAGCCGTCGGCCTTGGCGGCGGCCACGAAATCTTTCTGGTGCAGGGTCTTGTCCGTACCGGAAAAGCGGCTACCGAAATAGAGGGTCTGCCACTGAACCACCATGCCGTCTCCCCGGTTATTCAGCAGGAGAATCTTTACCGGCAGTTCATAGTTTGTGCAGGTTTCCATTTCACCCAGGTTCATCCGGATGCTGCCGTCACCGTCTACGTCGATCACGATCTTGTCTGGACAACCCACCTGGGCGCCAACCGCAGCCGGCAGTCCATAGCCCATGGTGCCCATGCTGCCGGAAGTAAGCCAGGTGCGGGGCTCCTTGAAATCGAAATACTGGGCGGCAAACATCTGGTGCTGCCCGACGCCCGTCGTGACGATGGCGTCACCCTTGGTCACTTCATTGATGAGGGCGAGCACTTCCTGGGGTTGGATCACGTCGCTCTCGGTATTGAAGGCCATCTTGTGCTTTTCCCGGAGTCCCTGAACATGGGCCAACCAGGATTCGTGCGTAATCTGTTCATCGTTCCCCGCAGCAGTGAGGGTGCGCAATGCCAGCCCCGCATCGCCAACGTGATGCCAATCGACGGCCTTGACCTTGCCGATTTCCGCAGCGTCAATATCGATATGAGCGATTTTCGCGCGGGCCGCAAAGGCATCGGGCTTGCCGGCCACGCGGTCGTCAAAACGGGCCCCAACGGCAATCAGAAAATCGCAATCTTCCACCGCATAGTTGGCGTACGCCGTGCCGTGCATTCCGAGCATATGAAGGCAGAGGGGATCGGTCGTGTCTATCGCACCAATTCCCATGAGGGTGGTTACGACGGGAATCTGAAACTTCCGGGCAAATTCGGTTAGTTCCTTGCTGGCGTTACTGTTAATAACACCGCCACCGGCATAGATGAGGGGCCGCTTGGCCGCCTTCAGCAGTGCCAGGAAAGACTTCGTCTTGCGGTCGGGCAAGGTGGCCTGTTCCATACGGTCCAGGCGGGCCTGATACCCTTTCATTTCGAGGAGGCCTTCCCCCACGAATTCGCCTTCCCAGTTCTGCACGTCTTTGGGAATATCAATGACCACGGGACCGGGACGACCGCTGCGGGCGATGTGGAACGCTGCGCGCACGGTTGCTTCCAGCTCATCCGGATTCTTCACGAGGAACACGTGCTTGGCGCAGCTACTCATGATATTGAAGACGGGCGCTTCCTGAAAGGCGTCGGTGCCCACGGCGGCGCGGGGAACCTGACCACAGATGACGATCATGGGAATGGAGTCGGCCATGGCATCACGGACGGGCGTAACCGTATTGGTCGCACCGGGGCCCGAGGTCACGAGGGTGACGCCGACTTTTCCGGTTACACGGGAGTAGCCCGCAGCCATAAATCCCGCACCCTGCTCATTGGCCGGCACCAGGAGTTTGATTTCCTGCTTGGGATTGTCTTCATTCCAGCGAAATACTGCATCGTAGGTGGGCAGGATTGCACCACCGCTGTAGCCGAATATGGCGTCGGTGCCTTCATCGGCGAGGACCTGGATCACCATTTCGGCACCGGTCATGGTTTTTCCTGCCCGTGGGTGACTCGCAACCTTTGCTGTAGCCATTAATCCCTGTCTCCTTACGTTCCTTGATTCATGGGGGTTGCCCGCCGACTGCTCCCGAGATGGGGTCGGTGGCTTTGGGGTCCGTTGCTGCTCACGTAAACCCGAGATATGCATGCTTTTTTACGGCGTTGACACCCGGAATAGGCCTCAACGTGAAAAAAGAGCGCCGCGGCGGTAGAACCGGGGCGGCGCTCTTTGGATATCACACTACACGAAGCGTCGAGTAATTACTCGGCTTTGTCGCTGTCTGCGTTTTCAGCAGGCGCTTCCTTAGCAGCTTCCGCTTCCGCGTCCGCTTCGGCGGTACGGGCCGCTTCGGCTTTGCTTACGGCCGCCATCATTTCGTGGGCCACGTCGGCAAGGCTACGTCCTGCCTGCATCATGCTGTCGGGCATGGAGCCCTGCATGGCTGCACTCACGTCTACCGAAGCACCACCACCGGACTCGCCGTGCTCACTCATGAGCGACTGGTCCATGTCGCGCTGGGCTTCGCGGATGCTCAGGCCGATCTTGCGGTCTCCGGCGCTGACGCTGATGACCTTGGCCATCACCTTGTCACCGATGTTCAGCACTTCTTCCGGCTTCTGCACGCGGTCAGAGGAGAGTTCGCTGACGTGGATAAGGCCTTCGATGCCGTTATCCAGTTTGGCGAAGGCACCAAAGCTCACGAGCTTGGCGATCTCTACTTCCACGACACTGCCCATGGGCATCTTTTCGATAACAGCCAGCCACGGATCCGTTTCAAGCTGCTTCATGCCGACGCTGATTTTCTCGGTGTCCGTATCGATGCTGAGGATCTTGACCTGAATTTCCTGACCCTTCTCGAGTACTTCGGAAGGATGGGGAACTTTCTTGGTCCAGGAGATGTCGCTCACGTGAAGGAGGCCGTCGATGCCTTCTTCGATCTGCACAAACGCACCGTAGTCGGTCAGGTTGCGCACCGTACCCGTAACCGTGGAGTTGACCGGATACCGTTCGGCCAGCTGTTTCCAGGGGTTGGGCTGGGTCTGTTTGATACCCAGGGCGATCTTCTCGGAATCGGGATCGACGGTCAGGACCATTACGTCCACTTCCGCGTCGAGCTCGAGGATTTCGTTGGGGTGACGCACGCGGCG
>JAUIMA010000200.1 GCA_030432675.1 Candidatus Hydrogenedentota bacterium
GAAGGCGAAGGCGAAGGCGAAGGTGAAGGTGAAGGTGAAGGTGAAGGCGAAGGTGAAGGTGAAGGTGAAGGTGAAGGTGAAGGTGAAGGTGAAGGTGAGATGCTGGATACCATCGCCCAGGGATTGACCGATGCCTTCGACGGCATTGATGGAAACCAGGATGGGTTACTGTCCTATACGGAAGCCCGTGCGACCCTGCCGGACCTTTCAGCCGACGCCTTCAATGCCATTGACTTGAACAACGACGGCTTCTTGAGTCGCTCTGAACTTGCTGCTCAAGTAGCGGCCGGTGAAGGAGAAGGTGAGGGCGAAGGAGAAGGCGAGGGCGAAGGTGAAGGTGAGGGCGAAGGCGAGGGCGAGGGCGAGGGCGAGGGAAACGGATGTGTGATGGTCAAGTCGCGAATTCAGGAGTATATGGGCGACACCTTCTTGTTGGGGCTGTCGTTGGTGGTGCTCCTCGGTTCTTCCATGGCGATGCGAAAGGAGTAATCCGTCCTCATCGTTGGCCTGCTTGCTGAGACGAAGTAGCAGGCGCCCGCGGTGAGGCATCGAGATAGCAGAAAAACACGTGCCGCCATCCCTGACAGGGATGGCGGCACGTTTGGTTTACGGCGAGGAAGGGGGGTGGGGCACTCTATTTGATCTTATGTTCTTTCTTCAGTCGATTGAGTGTCTGGTCGTATATTTTCTGCCACGCTTCATCGGCCGACTTCCCTGCATCATGCTTCTTCGATTTTCCTTTGGCATCTTTCCCATGGGGTGCCCGGCCATGGCCTGAAAGGGCCGCCGATTTGGATTTCGCGTGCTTGTCCGCAGCGGCCTTGGCTTCTTTTTTCAGATCGTCGAGGGTGGGTACCTTGTCTTTCTTGGGCATGTGTTGCTTCCTTCTTGCTCATGTGCGGTACGTGGCGGAAGGGAGGGGGCCCCAGTGGCCTCCCACCTTGAACTGCTGCCGCCCAGTGAATGGGTGCTGCCCAATTGCCTGAATGCTTCGATGGCCAGATTCAAGCGGTCCCTGCCCTTACTGCGCACTGCGGCGGAGGAAGGCTGCCACTCTATTAGAACAGAGAAGGGGTGTTTGCACAAGTAGAAAATGGTCAGATTACGGCTGCGGGTTCCAGAGGGGAAAGGGGTCGTCCAGGCGCTTCATTTCCGCGGCGAGCAGGGCCTCGAGATACGCTCGTATCTCGCGAAATTCGGGGTCGTCCGCAAGATTGAGCTGCCCGGGTGCCGGGGTGACATCGGATGTGGACCGGACCGATGGATCGTGATGGTCGGAGAGGAGCTCCAATGGATTGGTGGCCAGATTAAAGAGCTGGGTTTTCCGAACATCGCCGTTCATTGTGTCATATTTAATCAGCTTCCAGTGCCCCTCTTTGACGGCCCGAATGCCGGGTTTTGTACCACCGGCATAGACCCCATAGACCACGTCGCGGATGGTGTGTTGTTTCCCCTCGAGCACCGCGCGGAAGCTCTTCCCTTCCACCGTGCTGGGAATTGGGATTTGTGCCACGTCGCAGAGGGTAGGAAGGACGTCCATCAAATAGAGATTGCCCTGGGCCCGCGTTCCGGGTGCAATACCGGGGCCCCGCGCGATAAACGGAACCTTCCAGGTGTGCTCATAGAGGTTTTGTTTTCCCATCAGGCCGTGGCGGCCCACGGCAATGCCATGGTCCGCCGTGAAGAAGATGTAGGTGTTGTCGAGTTCGCCCATGGATTCCAGTTGAGCCAGCACGCGGCCAATCTGCTGGTCGATGTTTTCAATACAGGCATACTCCCGTCCCAACTCGTTTCTCACCGTGGCCGGATCGCGCCTCGTCATTACCCCCTGCACCCGCTCTTCATCACGCAACGTGGGGTGTCCATGTGGAAAGGGGTGGGCGGGGAGCCAGGTGGGTGGCAAGGGTGGGGCCTTGGGGTTGGCTTCCGGCGGATTCTCCGGGTCCCAGGAATTGGTCGCCCCATACTTTTCCAACAGTTCGGGCGTGCCATTGCGCGGGTCGTGGGGATGGGAGAAGCCGAAGTAGATGAGGAAGGGCTTCTTCGCCGGGGTCTGTGCCCGTTGGTGGAGGTATTCCAGCACCTGGTCGGCATGCCAGGCGCTTCCGTCCGGGTTGTTTCCCTCCCGTCGTGTCATGTCCCGTACCGTTTGGAAGAGGGCGTTGGCCGGGGGGTAGCTGTTGCCCTTCTTGCAGGTGCGAAAGGTCTCATAACCGGCGCGATTGAACACGGCCGGCAGGGACTGCTCGGCAAGCCCGGGTGGCACCAGGGCCGGATTGTCATGGTGGGGACTGCCCTTGCCGGGAATGTGCCAGACCGAACGGCCGGTCATGATCATGGTGCGCGATGGACGGCACACCGCGCCACTCCAGGACCCCATGTGGTGCGCGCCGTCGATAGTAATACCCTCGGCGGCCAGTCGATCCAGGTGGGGTGTTTGGCAAACTGTATTGCCATAGGCCGACAGGGTTTCTGGCGCCTGATCATCGGTGAGGATGAAGAGTATGTTGGGTGGTCGCTCGGCCGTGTTTCCCAGGGAGGGGAGGGCGAGCAGCAGGAGAATCACTACGCGTAGACAGGGCTTTTTCATGGTTTCTCCGATTTGAGTTAAACAGGGGGCGTGGTCCGGTCGCGGTGCCACTGCATCAAAGTTGGTGCATCATTTCACGTTTTCGAGGTGGATGCAACCGAGGCGGGATTCGGAGTCGGGAGCGTCAATATGTTATAGTCATGCCAACGCTTTTCGATCCAGGCGTTTGGGCGAGACCCACGCTGCGGTGGGTGTCTGAGTTCGTCTGGGCGAGTCAGCTTACCTGCAATAAGGACTCACCGCGTCGTGCGTTTTTTCAGACCAGCGCCATGTTGCCGCTGCCACGTTGCTGCACACTTGCTGTGTCTTGTGTTATTCATCGGGGGCTCCCTTTCAGCAAGTGCACAAATATCCTACGAAGCCCGGCTGACGGGCGTAGAAGATCCTGTCGTAGACGTCCTCTTACGCAGTGTGTCGAAGATCCTGGGAGAGAATACAGACCCACCGGCGAGTTTCCTCCACCTGCGCCGCCGTGCCAACCGGGATGTGGAGCGCTTTCTGGAAGTGTTTCACTCGCGGGGCTACTATGGTGCCGCAGTGGCCCTGGAAGTGGATCGCGATGCCACGCCCATGCAATTGGAGTTCCAGGCGACGCCGGGCGAACAGTACGTCTTTGGTGCTATCGAAATTCGTGGGGCCGAAGGGGGTGAATCCGAAGATGTCGCCCAATTGACCGAGGCATTGGGATTGGCCACCGGTATGCCCGCCTTGGCTGACCCTATCGTCGCGGGTAACAACAAGCTCCTCACCCACCTGCGGAATCACGGATACCCCACGCCGGTTATCAAGAAGCGCGATGTGGTGGTGCATCATGCGACCCAGGAGGTGAACGTCACGTATCACGTGGAAACAGGGCTCTTCGCGACCTATGGTGAAAATCGCTATGAGGGGCTCGAGCGCGTGCGGCCCGTGGTGGTGGACAAACTGCTGCCCTGGTCCACGGGTGAGGTGTACGATCAGCGTCAGGTCAGTGCACTTCGCACCCGGCTCTACGATACAGGGCTCTTTGCCACCGCATCGGTGGATCCGGTTCCGGCAGATATTACGGGCGAGGGCGAGTTGCCCATTCGCGTGCTGGTGACCGAGCGTCCTCCCCGCACGATCAGCACGGGGCTGGAGTATAAATCAGACGAAGGGGTCGGTGCCCAATTCCGTTGGGAAAACCGGAACATGAAGGGGCTGGGCCACGACTTCAGCGTGGAGACCACGTTGGCCACAGAACTTCGTGAGCTAGACCTGCGCTATCACGTCGACCGTTTTCGTCGATTGGATCAGTCGCTGAGCAGTTCCTTCGTCATCGCGCAGGAAGAGCGAGAGGCCTTCGACAGTGACCGCATTGAGTTGCTGGCATTCGTTGAGCGCGAGGTGAGTCCCAAGTTGACCTTGGCAGCGGGCGCAGGGCTCCGGTTCGGGCGGGTGGAGCAGCGGGGTGAAACCAACAATCACGAGCTCCTCTACTTTCCGTTGGAGGCCCGCCTTGACCATTCCGATGACCCCCTGGATCCGACCCGGGGATTCAAATTGCGCTTGCGCCTGGAGCCCTACCTCGATCCCATTGGCGAGCTCACCTATTTCACAAAGACCGATTTGGAGTTCAGCTATTACCTCTCCTTTGGCAGCTTTGAAACGGCGGACAAGAAGACCCTGCCCAACTGGGTGTTGGCCAGTCGCCTTCGAATAGGGGCCATCATCGGTGCAGACCGGGATGAGGTTCCGGCGGATATTCGTTTTTACGCGGGGGGTGGCGGTTCGATTCGGGGCTATCGCTTTCAGACCGTGAGTCCCCTGATTGACGACGACCCAATAGGCGGCAATGGATTGACCGAGTTTTCTGTCGAGGTGCGCCGACGCCTATCCGAAACGCTGGGGGTGGTGGCTTTCATCGATGGTGGCCTGGCCTTTGGCGAAACCTATTCTGATTTCGATGGGGACCTGCAGTTTGGTGCCGGCTTGGGGGTGCGTTACTACACCCCGCTGGGTCCCCTCCGCTTCGATGTGGCCGTTCCGCTGAACAAACGCAGTGAAATTGACGACGCCTTTCAAATCTATATGAGCATAGGACACGCCTTTTAGTGACCGAAGTCCCTGAGAAGAAAAAACGCATCTGGTTGCGGCGAGCCATCGGGCTCTTTCTGGTGGGGCTATTCCTGCTGGGGGTAGCCTTCCTCGCCTTACAGACCCCGCCCGCCAAGCGCTTCATGGCGGGCCAGATTAATCGCTCGCTGGAGAGCGCCTTGCCCTGGCCTGCCGAATTGAAGGGGATAGGTGGCTTTCTTCCTTTCGTAGTCACCCTGGAAGAGTTGCGTCTGGGAGAGGCCGACGACCCCTGGCTGACCCTGACGAACGTGGCGATAAATCTCGAATTCCTTCCCTTTCTGAAGGGGCAGGTCTCGGTGGAGCGACTGGCCGCAGAGGCGGTGGTCTTGAACGAATTGCCGGAGTCGGCGGACGAAGATGAAGAAGTCGATGAACCCTTCGTTTTACCGCTCTTGACGGATTTGCCTCCGTGGATTCGTCTGGCCAATCTCGACGTGTCGCGCCTGGTCCTTGGCGAGGCGATTGCTGGGGAGCGAATGGTGCTATCGGTCGGAGGGGCCTATCTCCCCGAAGCTGATGAAGCCATTCAGATTCGGCTTCGAGGTATGGAGACGACGGATAGTAACGTGACCCTGACTGGAAGCCTGCGGGATGGAGTCGTGAATCTGTCGGTCTCCGGAGAGGATACGACGGTCTTTTCTTCACTTGCCGGGGTGGAAGGGCCCTTCGCCGTGGATTTGGCGCTCCATGGCCCTCTTACCAGCGCCGAACTGGACCTGGAGATTACACGGGCCGGTGCGCCGTTGGTCGTGGTGGATGCCCTGCTCCACTATGCGTCGCCGCTGGGCGTCGATGGCGAGGTGACCATCGTCTTACCCGAAGACTTGGTTTCGAGCGAGGTAATTGCCAAGTTAGGGCCAGAGGTAGGCCTTGCGTTAGATATCACACTGGATGATGCGCTCGGTCTCACGCTTTCCCAGACCACGGTAAAGACTGCCCATGCCGATATATCGGTAGACGGAACCTTCTCGCTGAAGGATCAGGCCATCGATCTTAGGACCACGTTGACGTACGACGATTTTAATCGGCTTCTTGCGGAGGGAGAGATCGAAGGGGCGCTGCCGCTGCATGCCGAAATACCCTTGACCGGCTCGTTGCGTGAGATGGCGATCGTGCCCAACGTACGATTGGGTGAGGCCGATTGGATTGGCGGTGCGCTGGATGTGGGCCTGGGTGAAACGATTACGGCAACGGGTGAAGTAACCGTGTATCCCGTGGGGGGCTTGGTTCCTGAGGCGTACCGCGAGGTGTTGGCCGGCGGGGGCGTGGTGATGCTCGATGTGGCCTATGCGGAAGAGCAAATAACCTTGACCGATACGGCGGTCCGTGTGGGGGAGACCCACCTGGTGGCGGTGGGTACCGTCAATATGGCCGAATCGCTGCTGGACGTGCACATCGAGGGTACGGCACCGGACCTGAAAGCGTTTGAATCCCTGGTTGCCAGTCCGCTGGCAGGCGCGGCCACACTTGTGATAGACGCGAAGGGCACGGGAGAGGCCACCACACTGAACGGACGCTTCGAGGTCGCTCAGTTGATGGTGGGCACGACGACCGTTCCCGAAGGCAATCTGTCCGTGGACGTGAAGGCCGGCGGATTTCCCGATGCCCTGACCGACGGGATCACGGCGACGTTGAAAGGGAATTTCCCAGGCATGGAGCTCCAGCCGAATGTTAGCCGCGATCTGACGCTGGACGGCGTGGTCGCCATAGACGACTTGCAGCGGGTTGAGGTCAACGGTCTGAGCGTTACGGATGGCAATCTCGCGGTAACCGCCGATGGTGCCATTGACCTGGAAACCCGCAATGCCGATTTTAAGAGTCAGATTACGGTCGCTCAATTGGGTGAATATGCGACCTTGGCGGAGCTTCCCTATCGGGGGGCGGCGAACTTTCAGTTGGATGTGGCCTCCGGCGACACGCCCGGGAGTCTCGTCGCCCAGCTCGACGGCAGTGTGGAGGAACTGGATGGCCTTCCTACCAGCGTGGAAGGGCTGGCGGGTTCGTCGCTGACGCTGAAAGCGACTGGGCACTATGATGGGGTGGATGCATCGGTTCGCGATGTACAACTCGTGGGCAGCGGTATTCGTGCGGAAGGGCAGGGAACGTTCAATCTGGAAAGCCAGGCGTTGGATGGGTCGTTGTCGGGTGGGCTGGATGATATCGCCCCATTCAGTGGGCTGGCCAAACGGCCGCTGGCGGGTTCGGCTGATTTTGAGTTGTCCGCAAGGGGCAGCACCGAAGACCTGAGCGCTGATGTGACCGTAACCGGAGAGAACCTGCGCCTGGATATCGTGCAGGCGACCCGTGCTGAAGTCATGGTGACGGCCAGCGGTATACCGTCGGCCACCGTGGCGGAGGTGGAGGTCACGCTCACCGAGTCCGACCAGGCCTTGTCCCTGCAGACGGCGGTGGCGCACACGGATTCGCGCCTGGATATTCGCACGCTGACCCTGGTCTCAGGGGAGAACAGCCTTTCCGGTTCGGGACGGCTCAACCTGGAGACCCTCCGTGGCGAAGGGGAGGTGAATGCGGCGATGCCCGAGCTGGCCGCATTGAAGACCTGGTTCGATTTACCCCTGGAAGGCGCGGTGCAACTGAACGCCACACTGACCGAGGGCCCGGATACCCTGACGGGTAGTCTGACGGTGGATGGTCTCGTCGCGGCGGCCGTGACCTTGGGTCATGCTGAAGGCACCTTCGACGTGACCGATGTCTTCCAGGCGCCTGCGGGCACGATAGCGTTGCGCGCCACCGAACTGGATGCGGGCGAGATTCGATTGACCACGCTCGACCTCGGTGCAGAGGGGCCCCCCAGTGGGCTCCAGGTAACGCTGGACACCCAGGGGATCTATCAGGAGTTTACCCGATTTCGTGTGGAGACCGGGGGCATTGTTTCTAACGAATCTCTCTCTTTCGACCTTCGGAATCTCGATTTCGGTCTGGAAGAATACAGTTTTTCTCTGCGGGAAATGGCCACCTTTTCCTGGCGAGAAGGCGAGCTGTTGCTGACCCCGTTTGTGTTGGAAAGCGAGTCGGGCACCTTGGTCGCAGCGGGTCGCTATAATGCGGAGGTCGTGGACGCACGGGTAGAGTGGACGGACTTGTCCCTTGGGCTCGTTGAATTGCTGGCCATGGATCCCATGGCGGGCATTCTGGACGGTTCGCTCACCATCACCGGTGCGCCGGCCACACCGGTGATGCGGGCGGAGACTACCTTACAGGGCTACAATCCGAATCCGGGAGAGAATATCGACTTTCCGGGGATGGATGGGGAATTGGGGATCGATATTGTCGACGGTCAATTGGATGGGACGCTGGTGGCCACCGTGGCGGATGCCACCGCTTTTGACGCAGCAGGGCGCGTGCCCTTGGAGCTTTCACTCTCGCCATGGGCTTTCGCGATTGCAGATTCGGCCCCCCTGGAAGGTAGCCTTTCGGGGACGGGGGATCTGACGATCGTACCGCCGCTCCTTTCCTGGGATGGCCAGGCGATGGATGGGACCTTGAAGGCGGACTTGCGCGTCGAAGGGACCTATGGCACCCCCTTGCTCGATGGCACGGTTACGGTGTCCGAAGGCTACTACGAAAACGGAAGCTCGAGCACCATCCTGAATGATCTGGAAATCCTGCTGGAGGCGTCGGGCAATACCATTCGTATCGCAAAATTCGACGCCAACGACGGGGCGGGGGGGAAAGTCACCGGGGAAGGCCAGTTCGTTATCGACCCTGACACCGGGTCGCCCTATGACGTGACCCTCACGCTGGAAGCGCCCCGCCTGGTGCACCGCGATGACTTCCGCGCCCAGGGTGATGGTAAGCTTCGGCTCCATGGCGATTCTGGTGGGGCAGCCCTCGAGGGCAATCTGGCGGTGAGCCCGGCCTATTTCACGATTCCTGAGAGTTCGGGGGAGACCCAGATTACCACGGTGGAGTATACGGAGGCCCAGGCGGAGGGGGAAGTGTTGGAAGAGGACGAAACCCCACCCTATACCTTTGGACTCGATGTGGAATTGAGCCTTCCCGGGAAAGTCTTTGTGACGGGGCCGGGACTTGAGTCCGAGTGGGACGGAAAACTTCACATCAGAAACACGGCGGCAAACCCTGCGATTGAAGGGGTCTTGCGTGTGAAAAAGGGAACCCTCGATTTCCTGGGGCGGGTCTTCACCCTGGCAGAGAGTACGATTACCTTTGACGGTCAGACGCCGCCGCTACCCTATTTGCGCATCGACGCCGTGACCACCACCGATGATGTGGAAGCCCACGTGCGCATGGAAGGCACCCAGGATAACTTGAACCTGAGCCTCGAGTCGGACCCGGCCTTGCCGCGCGATGAGATTTTGTCCCGCGTACTGTTTGGCCAGCGCCTCTCCGATGTGAGCCCCGTGCAGGCCCTGACCCTCGCGCGCTATGCGCCCATGTTTAAGAAGAATGTCTCGGGTCGCAGCGTGTTGGGGAGTAAGGGCCCCAAACCCTTCCTGGTGGATCGCATCAGCATCAACAGCGGCACGCAGGTGGGTGAGGCAAGCATCACGACCGGAAAATATTTGAGCGACGACTTCTATCTCGAATTCCAACAAGGCCTGGGTTCGGCAGAAAGTCTGGTTTCTCTCGATTGGATCTTCGCGCCCCAGTGGGCACTCAAAGGCAAGACGACCGCAGGTGGCGAAGGGGGATTGGGTGTGTTTTGGAAAAAGAATTATTGATGTCGGTTCGACGACCGTAGCCCCATGGACAACGAATGTTTGACCAACGTGGCGAATTCTCACTGCCAAAGGCTCAAGGAGAATAAATGACTGTGCATGATAGCGCCATCGCGCGTTTTGATCTCACCGGAAAAGTGGCCTGGATTCCCGGAGGGGCGGGCCTCCTGGGCACGGCGGTATCCCGCGCCCTTGCGGAACACGGCGCCCACGTTATTGTGGCCGACCTCCGCGCGGATGCCGCCGAAGCCGTGGCCGAGACGCTCGTGGCGGACGGCTACTCCGCCGAAGGTCGTGCCCTCGATATTGGTGACGAAGCCATGGTCAAGCGCGAAGCGGATGCCATCGTGGCGCAACACGGTCACCTCGACCTCATGGTCAACATGACCTTTTACTACACCAAGGCCAGCATGGAAGAAATGACGGCGGAACAGTGGGAGGCCGGCATGCGGGTTTCCCTCACGGGCGCCTTTGTTGCTACCCGGGAATGCGGGCGCGTTATGGCCCAACAGGGCCGCGGCAGCATCATCCACTTCAGCAGCATGTATGGTGTGGTCAGCCCCGACCCCCGCATGTACCCCCCCAGCCAGACCCCCAACCCCATCGACTACGGTGTGGCCAAGGCGGGCATCCTCCAGCTCGTTCGTTATCAGGGCGTCTTCCTGGCCGAAAAGGGCGTGCGGGTGAACGCCATTGTTCCCGGTCCCTTTCCCAATCCCGACTCCCAGGGCGCCGACCCCGACTTCGTAAAGCTTCTGAAAGCCAAGTGCCCCACGGGACGCTTTGGTCACCCCGAGGAAATTGCC
>JAUIMA010000708.1 GCA_030432675.1 Candidatus Hydrogenedentota bacterium
CGTTGATGGGCCCCGACGCGGATAAGCCCTGGGAGCAGGCCGCGGGGGTGGGGTATATCTCCATGGTATTCGACCCTGCTATCAAACGTTTTCGTTTGTATTATCAGGTCTGGAACCCGAAAGACACGGTGGGTGGTCTCCCCACGTACAGCACCTGCTACGCGGAGTCGGCCGACGGGATACACTGGGAAAAGCCCCTCTTCGATTTCGTGCCCTTTGAGGGAAAGGCGTCCAACATCCTCGCGGTGGGAGAGAAAGAAGCCAAGGCCCCGACCGTCCATCTTGCTGAGACGGCGGGCACGATGGAAAATGGTACGCCCGTACGCAATCTGGGGATGCTGCCGAAAAAGGCCCTGCGCGGAAATCCCTATCTTATGTATTACTGCGACAGCGGTCACTATCTCGCCACTTCGCAGGATGGCTATGATTGGGCGCTGAAGCAGGAAAAAATTATCCCCAATCGCGTGGACTGTTTCATGACGTTGGTACATGATGAGGTGCGCAACGAATACTGCATGTTTTATCGCAACAAGCTCATCTATCACGACTCCAAAGACCCCCTGCGGCAGGGAAATACCCGGATGATGGCCCGCATTGCGAGCACCGACTTGTGGACACTCTGGGACGGCATGCCGACAACGGTGCTGTTGCCGGATGAGGTGGACAAGGGGCGCTTCTACAACATGCCGGTTTTCAAAGAGGGCGGCGTCTATTGGGGTTTCCTGGAGCAGTTCAACGAAGACCCCGAACTCATCGAAGTGGAATTGGCCTTCAGTCGCGATGGCTTTGATTGGGAGCGGCTGCCGTCGCGCCCCCGGATGATTCCGGTTGGGGAAGCCGGCACGTGGGATGACGGCATGACCTTCGCCTCTGATCGGGTCATTGAAGTGGGCGACGAGTGGTGGGTCTACTATTCGGCCTACGATGGCTACCACAACGAGAAAAACCGTACGGGTCAGTTGGGCCTCGTGAAATTCGGGAAAGAACGCTTCGTCGGAATTCAGTCCGATCCCACCGGACAAAAAAGTTATGTCATCACCCGGCCCCTCGTCTGGCCCGGGGGAGACTTGGTCATCAACGCCGATGCTGCCGGCGGCTCCATGAAAGTACGGGTTACCGATTTGGATCGGGAGGTAGTCAATGGACTCACCTGGGAGGCCTGCGTGCCCCTGAAAGAGGACGCCATCCGTCACACCGTGACCTGGGAAGAAGGCACGATGGCCGGGTTGGAAGGAAAGCTCGTGCGGTTGGAGTTCGTCTTCGAAGAAGCCAATCTCTTCGCCTTTCTGGCGGAGTAGACACGAGCCCGTCTCACGATGCGGGAGAACCGAAAAGTTCCCGGTTTGCAATTTTGCGCTCAAAAAGGGATGATAGACGCAGGCATGTAAGCAATTTTACACCTTGGCCTTCCCAGGTGTGTGCCCCGTCGTCTTGGTCCGTCGACGTGTTTGGGCGATTACATGTCTCCCCTGGAGATAGCCCCCGGCTACCGGTGTATGCAAAATCGGTGGCAGGTCTATCGATGGCATCTCCGTGGCACCACACATGTCGCCGAAGGCCGGCGGATCGATTCCGGCCATTTTTGTAGTACCAGGAGAACTGAAGCATGTTGTTATCCCTTACCCTGCTCACCATGGCCACGGTCACCCAGGCCCTGGACGTGGTGAACACCCCATTCGCCCAGGAAGACCCGTCTTTCTACCCGTCGGCCAGTGAACTGCCCGATTCCGTCGTGTTTCCAGCGACCGATTTAGACGTGACCATAGAGGGTGCTGGTGCGACCCTCGCGGTTGCCTCCCAGCCCGGCAGTAAAAAAGCTACCGCCGTCGGCACCGAGCGGGGACTCTATCTCCTCGCGGAAGATGGCTCGGGTTATGCACCGGTCTATCCGGCCGATGCTCGC
>JAUIMA010000201.1 GCA_030432675.1 Candidatus Hydrogenedentota bacterium
CGTGGCCTCCACGCTCTACGTGGGGGGCATGGCGCTCAACGATCTCCTCGACCGTCACATCGATGCGAAGGAGCGGCCCCAGCGCCCTATCCCCTCGGGCAGGCTTTCCGTGCGGGAAGTAACGGTATTTACCGCCCTCTGCTTCATAGTGCCCCTGGCCGTGACCGCTTTCCTGATGCCCGGTGCCACGGCCTATGCGATGGCCCTGGCCCTGGCCATCATCGCATACGACGTGTTACACAAGCGGTGGAGTCCCTCGCTTATCTTCATGGGACTTTGTCGCGCGTTGGTCTACGCGTTGGCAGCAAGCATGTATACGGGCGACGAGAAGGCCCCCGTCTATATCGTAACGGTGGCCATAGTGGGAAGCATCCTGGCCAGCTACATCATCGGCCTGACCGTCATCGCGCAGAAAGAAGTACAGGGGGGCCTGGGGTTCCGACGCTGGCTCGCCGTGGGCATGATGGGGCTGCCCTTCCTCGTCCTGCTGGCCTATAAAACCGAGTACCCACTCTGGACCCTGACAACCGGCATCGCCCTCTTTCTTTGGCTTGCCCGTTCCGCGCGATTCATTCGCCTGGAGCCGCCGAAAGTGGTCCCCGCCGTACTCGGATGGCTCGCGGGCATTTCGCTGATTGACGCCTTTTTCCTGACCTTTACCCTTCGACCTGAACTGTCCCTCGTGGCCTTCGGCTGTTTCGCCGCTACGGTCTGGGGCCACCGAAAGATTGCTGGCACATGAGTACACACCACCCCACTGCGGTCCTCCTCACGGTGGGCCTCAACGAGTCCCTCATTGGCGACCACTGCCCCCGCATCCGCGATTTCGTCGCGCAGGGCGCGAAGCACCACCTGAAACCCACTTTCCCCGCCGTTACCACCACGGTCCAATCGTCCATGCTCACGGGCACGGCGCCCAACGAACACGGCATCGTCGGCAATGGCTGGTACAACCGCGAGATGGCGGAAATCCAATTCTGGAAACAGTCCAACCACCTCGTACAACGTCCCAAAGTGTGGGAGACGGCCCGGGAACGAGACCCGTCCTGCACGACGCTGAACATGTTCTGGTGGTACAACATGTATTCCTCCGTGGACCACTCCGTCACCCCCCGACCCATTTATAAGGCGGATGGACGGAAAATTCCCGACTGTTATTCCCATCCGCAGAATCTGCGGGATGAATTGCAGGCCGAGCTGGGCACCTTTCCCCTCTTCAATTTCTGGGGGCCTGCGTCGTCGATTGTTTCGACCCAGTGGATTGCCGATGCGACCATCTACTGCCACAAAAAGCAGCAGCCCGGCCTGACCTTGGTCTATCTCCCCCACCTCGACTATTGCCTGCAAAAGCTTGGACCCCATCACGCCGACATCCCGAAGTATGTGGCCGAGCTCGATGGCGTGGTGGGGCAATTGCTCGACTATTTTCAGGGCGCGGGCGTCCGCCCCATGATGGTGAGTGAATATGGCATCGAAGAAGTGGACGACGCCATTCATGTGAACCGACATCTCCGCGAAGACGGCGCCATCAGCCTGCGCGTGGAAGAAGACCTGGAACTCCTTGATGCCGGGGCCAGCGATGCCTTTTGTGTGGCCGATCATCAGGTGGCCCATGTCTATGTCAAAGACCCCGCGCGCATCGACTATTACCGCGACCTCTGCGCGAAGATTCCCGGCGTGGAGCAGGTCCTCGACCGTGGGGGCCAGGCGGCCCTCCACCTGGACCACGAACGAAGCGGCGACCTCGTCCTTATCAGCGAATCCCGCCGTTGGTTCAGTTACTACTACTGGCAGGACGATGCCCGGGCCCCCGACTTTGCGCGGTGTGTGGACATTCACCGCAAACCCGGCTATGACCCCGTGGAGCTGTTCCTCGACCCCAAACTCACCTTGCCGCCTGCCCATATTGTGTGGCGTCTGCTGAAAAAGAAGCTCGGCTTCCGCACCCTCATGGATCTCATTCCGCTGGACACCCGCCTCGTGCAGGGTTCTCATGGGCGGGTAGAGCTGCCGAAGGAACTGCAGCCCTTGCTGCTGACCCAGTCGCCCCTCGATGGACTGGAGGAAACATTGCCCTGTGACGGGGTTCGTGACGTGATTTTGCGGCATTTGTTTGAGGGGTGAGTGCACCATGTCTGCCATCCGCTTCGCGGATTCGTTGATGGGGTATGGGGCGTCGTCCTGGGGTTGCGCTCGTTCCTCGCTTCACCCCAGGCTTTATGCTGTCGTCCGCTACGCGGACTATCCTATTGTATCGAAGACCGTATTCTTCCAACTCCGTCAGCTGCTTGGTGTGAGGGCGTGGACGCGGTCTCAGGGCATTCTGTTGACGTCTCAACGAGATATATGCTCCAAGCGCACGACCTTCAGCAAACTCGTTTAGACGCGTGTGCCAAAGATCGCGCGGCACGGTTGAAGCCTGTGTAGGCTACGACCAAAAAAGTCCGAGAAACAAAGGGGGTTGACCATTCCTGATCGACACAAGAGGCACGGCAATTTGCCCGCCCTCTCCGCCCATGGAAAAAGGGCGGGAACTGAAAATGGAGCTTAGAACGCCAAATCGTATGAACAACATCACGTGCCCATCGCTTCCTGGCACAAGCCTTATGTCGACCACGAATGGTCAACCCCCTGTTGGACACGCCCGATTTTTTCTCCCCTTCGTGCTCTTCGTCTCCTCGTAGTAAAAAGCATCTTGGCTGGGGCCAACGGATGCTCCAACTATATTCGAAGCAAAAAGCGGTAATTGTCCTCGAATAAAATATGCTGGCTGTTGTACGTTATTGAAAGGAGGCACTTATGACGGCAATCGGAAAATTTCGGACGATCTTATCTATTGGACTCGCGCTCATTCCCTGTATTCAGGCCTTCACAGCGGAGCGGCCCGCGCTCCCCACCCTCGATGACTATCCCAAGACAGTGGTCATGTATGTGATGCAACGCTTTGAAGGGGAACGAGACGCTTTGCGGGAAAAGGGAATCCCCGAAGATGACGACGGCATCGTCAACTGGGAAGACTGTGGCCCCGCGATTAACAACGCCCACAAGGTCTACCTTCAGGCCTTCAAGGCTGCCACGCTCTCCGAAAAGCGGAAAGCGCTGTTGGAAGCGACCGCGATGCCGTGTTTCGAGTTCCCATCCGGGAACAATGAGCTTCATCTCGACTATCTCGGTGATCTGCGAAACGGTGCGCGCATCCTGACCAATGAGACGGTGCTCTGTGCGGCACAGGGGGATACGGAAGGGGCGGTGACGATGTTGTCCGCCGGCTATGGCCTGCTCGCCCACCCTGCCCGAGCGCCCACGATGCTGGTCTACCTCACCCGAATCGCGTGCCAGGGCCTCCTTGATGAGGCCCTTCGCGCCACCCTCGCTACCCAGAAGCTGAGTGACGGGCAATTGAAACGACTTGATGAGGCGGTCGCCCTTGCCACCCGGCCCGACACTCTCGCGCGCGTGTGGCTATATGAGGAATCCACTGCGCCTGGCACCGACCCCTTGGACCAACTTCAAACGGTCTATATCACTGATGCAGAGAGCCAGGCTCAGCTTCTCTTGTCCCGATCTGCCATCGCGGTGGAACGATACCTCCTCGCACACGGCTACTTGCCTGGATCGTTGGATACACTCGTGCCCGCTTATTTGCCCGCCGCACCTGCCGATCCGCTCATTGGCGCGCCTATGGGCTACCAGAAGGCCAACGGCTCGTACGCCATTTTCAGCGTGGGGAAGGACGGTATCGCGCTGGAAAATCCCTTTGAGGAGCCTGAGGACGGGGTCTATCCGTACCGGACACTCCTCGTACTCCCTGAAACCAAGGTAATCACGCCGCTCGCTGAAATGCCCTGGTCCACCTTGAACCTATCTGACGATAAGCATAGCCGCAAGGAAAAGCGGGCTATAGAAGCCGTGTTTGGCGCCATCGATTTGAGCCAGGCCTGCGGTGGCGCGAACATGGCTATGCTATCCGCCGGCCCCTTGGATGATGGCATCGGTGTGCTCATTGACGCCTGTGGGGGCGAAGGACGGACGATACCGGTTCAGGCCGCATTTTGGGTGCACGATAAACAGGTTTACGCCGTTAATTCCTGGGCAAAAGACCTTGCGGAAGATTTGCCCGAGTGCCCCGCCCATATCGACTTTGACGCAGTCCGGGATGTGGTTCGGTGACTCTGGCCGAAATGTATACCCCTTGTCGATGCGCATGTCACCCAGTTAATATGATGCTATACTTAGTGACGAAGGAGCGCGACAATGGAACTTCCCATACAGGTAGACCACGAGCAGATTAAATCGTTCTGCGAGCGGCACCACATCACGAAACTTGCTTTTTTTGGTTCCATCTTGACGGACCGATTTGACGACGAAAGCGATGTGGATGTTTTGGTGTATTTTCACCCCGAACATGTCCCCGGCATGATCCGGCTGTGCGGTATGGAACGGGAACTCGCCGATATCCTCGGACGCAAGGCTGACATGCGAACACCAAACGACTTGAGCCGCTACTTCAGGGACGACGTTGTGCGCAATGCGTTGGTTGAGTATGCGGCTTGACGATGACAAATCGCGTATGGGTCATATCATCGACGCGGCCGAGGAAGCCGTCGGGTATGTCACTGAGGTAGGGCATGAAGACTTTCTCCACAATCGAGTGCTTCAACATGCGGTGATTCGGTGTATCGAGATCGTAGGGGAAGCATCCGCACGTCTATCAGTGGCCTTGAAGAATGAAAACGCTGCGATACCTTGGATTGATATTATCGGGATGCGCAACCGTATTGTACACGCCTACTTCGATATTGACATTGATATCGTATGGAGTACGGCCTCGGAAGATCTGCCCGCGCTCCTCTCCGATTTTCGAGAAATAGCCGAGGGTCTCGAAATAAAGAAACACTGACGGAACCCACAGCAACACTACGGCGTTAACACCAGGGTCGCCTCCAGGTTTTCTGCCACCGCTTCGGGGGTGCTGTGGAGCACGCGGTATTCTCCGGTGATGAACATTTCCGCCTGGTCGTCGTAGTGGGGGCTCATGAAGTTGCCGGAGTTTCCGGTGGGTAATATTCCATAGACGTGATCGGGTGTGGCGAAGTCGATGAGTCGGCGTGTGGAGGGTCCCGCAATAACGTCGAAGTTCAGGGCGCCTGCGCCGTAGAGCATGTTGTTTATCTGTTGGGCACCGCCCGACACGGGGAAGGGGCCCACGTTGAAGATTCCGCCCAGCCCCGGCACTAATCCGAAGGGATGGGTGAATTCGAGTTGGTGCAGGGCGCCCCACTCCCATTCATCCACCGCATCCCCCCGCGTAGCTTCCAGATAGGCCACCGCTTCCCGAAACGCCTGCGTGATAATTTCCTCGCGGCTTTCTTTTTCTGGCGTCATGATGTTGTCCCAGTAGGCCGATTCGGGTGTCTGTATGAACCATTTGAAAAAGTTCCAATGGTCGGCGAGGGAGCCGTAGGTGTTGAAACAGGTCTCCCCCATCTCATCGAGGAGGGCCTCGCGCATAATCATGGTGCACAGGAGCTGGTAAATCGCAGCGCCACTCGCATCCACCCCGTGGCGAAAATCCCAGGCTTCCAGTACGGCAAGGGCTTCCGATTCGATGGGGCTGAGGTTTTGGCTGGCGGCCGTCAGTGCGCCCGTGGCCACGGTAACGATATCCGGAGCGGCGAGTGCCCGATCGTCCAACTGAATGGCCTGCAGTTCCTCCAGCGACCAGGTTGGCTGTTCTTCCAGCAGGGCCTCGATACGTCCCGCGCGATCTCCCGGCTGCCAATAACCTTCCAGGTCTTTCACGGCGCCCACGGGCTTCACAGTGGACTTGTTGTTTGCCGTGACGATATAACCCCAAGGCGGATTGTGCAGATGAGGGTTCTCGGCGAAAGGGACAAAGCCCAGCGCTTCATCCTTGCCCGAGGCGCCATCTAAGAGGGCCTTGTTGTCCACGTGGTCGGGCCGTACGGGAATCCTCCCCGCCGCCCACCAGGCAATGTTGTCGTTCACGTCGGCATAGGAAACGTTGATACCGGGCGAGGTTAGCAGGGGCATGGCGGCGGCAAATTCGTCATAACTCGTGGCCCGGCCCATCTTGTAGAAAGCGACCATGTCGGTGTAGTCCACCTGCTGCCACACCCACGACAGGGCAACATCGGGCCCGTCGTAGTCGAAAAGGGCCTTGAGCAAGTCGGTGACCACCGGTCCATGGGGGGTGCGGCGCAGTGTGATGGGCACGTCTTTCCCCCACCGCACGTGGATGACCTCTTCAGCGCTTTCCACCGGCACCCATTCGCCCTTGAACATGACCTGGCTGGAATCGTCTTCCTTGAAGGTCTCCCGGTAGAGGTCCACATCGTCATTGGCAAACATGGTGAGTCCCCAGGCGTGATGGCGGTTTTGTCCAAGCAAGGGCAGGGGCACGAGGGGCAGATAGTAGCCGTAGAGGCTGTGGTCGGGCAGGACAATCTGGGCTTCATACCAGATGGAGGGATTCGTAAAGCCGATGTGGGGATCATTGGCCAGGATGGCCTTGCCCGATTTCGTGCGCGACGGTCCCAGCACCCAGGAGTTGCTACCCAGGGCAGGTCCGTAGCGCTCCGAAATGGGATTGAGCACGGCAAGCAATGCCTCCAGGCCTTCGACCGACGCCTTCGCCTGGGGAGACGTCGCTTGGTCGACCTGCCCATCGAGAAAGGCCCGCGCTTCTTCGAGGGTCTCCATGATGGTGACGGGCGTTTCTTTATGGTAGCCCGGAAAGAGCTCCGACACATCATGATCGGGCAAGCGCTCCTGCAGGAGGCTTTTCAGTGGATCGCCCCGCAGTCCGTCGGCGAAGGTAATGGGAAGGAGGGCCCCAATGCTCAGGCAGTCGACGACGGAGAAAGGTTCGGCCGCCATGCCCAACAGGGCATATTCAAAGGGCAGGGCCTCCTCCTCCATCCGGTGGTTTATCCCGGTCACATACGCCGTCATGAGTGCTATGAGGTGGGGTTCCGTTTCCCCGAGGAAGGCCGCGGTCTCATCCGCCTTGGGCCGCAACTGAAACGAACGAATGAGGGCGTCCACGGGCACGAGCTTAGTACCGAGCACTTCGGCGGTGCGGCCATTGGCCAGACGGCGGAGCAGTTCCATCTGAAAGAGGCGGTCCTGCCCCATGAGGTAGCCCAATGCGAAAAAGGCATCGCCCTCGTTCTTGGCCTCGATATGGGGCACGCCCCAGTGGTCCCGACGCACCGTCACCTGGTCCGAAAGGCTCGCATGACTAATCTGTCCATCCAACAGGGGCTGACGGGTCCAGGCGAGCCAACCGATTCCCAACACCAACAGCAGGAAACACCCTACCATTGCCAGCACCAATCGCTTGAACCACTTTTTCCACATGGGCGAAGCCTCTCCAAATAGCGTACACGGTGCCGAAATGCCCGTGGATGATGGTATCAACAATCCGTCGATTTGTACATGACGCGGTTGGACAGCGGTATTTTGGGGTTCATGGACAATCAGTGGGTACCAACAAACATCCACTCTACCTGAACAAACTCAACCCCTCAATCGTGCCGCGCGATCCGGTATTCCCGGTTCGTGCGCGTCGGGAGATAGGATCAGGTCTCCGCATCAAGGACCAAGCCCGACCCATGCACAACGCACTATTCCCAATGCGGTATTGAAGCCTTCCCACAACGACACAGCCCCCAACGACGTCTTAAAGATCTTCGCACGAACTGGAGTACCAGATCGCGCGGCACGTCGATAGCGTGTCGTTTCATCGGAAAAAAAGTGCGTGGTGACCTGTTTTGCAAGCTCCCATTGCAACAACTTCTTAGCACCAGTTCTTGTACTTTTGAACAACGCATTCCCATTCATTCCCCATGAACCTTTTTCGGGTGCTGTTTTCCTCCTGCCGTTGTGTGCGAAATAGGAAGCCTGCGAAGTTGACGCAGGATATGGGGCGGGCCTTCAGCCCTTGAATGCTGGTTTGGGCCCGGTTCATGGGCCGTTGGCCCATGCTGGTATGTTGCCGCGCCCTTGGCGCTCGTACCGCGACTATTACGAGGCCCGATGGCGTCCAAAGGTCAACCATTACGACACCCGTTGGCCCATGCTGGTATGGTGCCGCGCCCTTGGCGCTCGTACCGCGACTATTACGAGGCCCGATGGCGTCCAAAGGTCAACCATTACGACACCCGTTGGCCCATGCGGGTATGTTGCCGCGCCCTTGGCGCTCGTACCGCTACTATTACGAGGCCCGATGGCGCCCAAAGGTCAACCATTACGACACCCGTTGGCCCATGCGGGTATGTTCCCGCGCCCTTGGCGCTCGTACCGCTACTATTACGAGGCCCGATGGCGCCCAAAGGTCAACCATTACGACACCCGTTGGCCCATGCGGGTATGTTCCCGCGCCCTTGGCGCTCCGCGGAACCAACAGCGCGGCACCCTATCCGCCCCGGCCGAAGGCTTGGGTAAAGGCGGTGTTTTTCTTCACGGGGCTGAAAGTCCCTAACGTGTCGTCGCGTTACTTTCGGGTAAGGCCTAAGATCTACAGTCTTTTCAGGAAGTTGCATGGGGCAAATGGTGGACGCTAGGATGGCGCAATCGATTGTGCACACCCTTATAGTGACTTCAACTGCGATATACAAGGATATGACCATGAAGAACACACCGGAGTCTGTATTTCAATTACTACCGCGAATTTGCCCGTGGCTGTTGGTGGTCTTCGCCGCCTTATCCCCCCTTTATACCACCGACGCCACCGCCGCTTCCGAAAAGAAAACCCGCGTGATTGCCACCACCGATGGCGAAGTGGATGACCGCTGTTCCATGGTTCGTTTTCTCCTCTACGCCAATGAGTGGGATATTCAGGGCATCATTCACTCCAGTTCCAAGTTTCACTGGAAAGGGGATGAGAACCACAAGGAAAATGGCTGGGCCGATGTGGTCTGGCTGGATAAGCAGATTGACGCCTACGAGGCGGTGTACCCCAACCTGAAACAACATGACGCCACCTTCCCCACGCCCGACTATCTCCGCTCTCAGGTCTTCGTCGGTAACATCGGTTATGAAGGTGACATGGATAAGGATACACCCGGCTCCAATCGTATCGTGGAGGTGCTCCTGGAAAAAGACGACTCGCCCATTTGGCTCCAGGCCTGGGGCGGCTCCAACACGATCGCCCGGGCGTTGAAGACCATCAAGGAGAAGCATCCCGAGCGCGTTGCAGAAGTCACGAAAAAGGCCCGCTTGTATCTCATCGCCGAGCAGGACAAGACGCTGCGCCAGTACATCATTCCCGAGTGGCCGGGACTGGAAGTGCTCTTGAGCGACTGGCCTGCCTTTGAAGTGATTGCCTATCCGTGGAAAAAGTATCTCTCCGAAGAGCAGCAAAGCTATTTTGGTGAACCGTGGATGACGGCCAACATTCTCGACGGTCATGGTCCCCTCGCGGGCATGTATGAAGCCAAGAAACGACGCTTCCACTCGGAAGGTGATACTCCTTCCTACCTCCACGTGATTCGCACGGGCTTGGACAGTGAAATGAATCCGACCTATGGCGGTTGGGGCGGACGCTTCAAACGGGATGGGGACATTTGGCTTTCCGTGGATGCACGGGGCAAGCCGGTCCATAGCATCGCCCGTTGGACCATTGATTTCCAGAATGATTGGGCAGCCCGGGCCGACTGGTGTGTGAAGCCTTTCGACGAGGCGAACCATGCGCCGGAGGTAGTGCTGGCCCATGAACGTGCGCTTAGCGCGAAGGTGGGTGAAGCGGTGAACGTTGATGCGGGAAAGAGTACGGACCCCGATGGAAACTCCTTGAGCTATCAGTGGTGGCACTATGGCGAAGCGGGTACGGTTGGCGATCCGGCCACGATTGACAACGCCACGAGTGCGGCGGCTACGGTGCACGTGCCGGAAGGGGCGAAGTCGGGTGAGACGCTTCACGTGGTTTGCACCGTGCGGGACTCGGGGACGCCGACGTTGACGCGTTATGGGCGGGTTATTGTGACGGTGAAGTAAGCGAAAGAAAACAAGGCGACCACGGTGGAAATCGTGGTCGCCTTTTTTTGGGGGGGGTGTGGGACCCGTGGGACCCGTGGGACCCGTGGGACCCGTGGGACCCGTGGGACCCGTGGGACCCGTGGGACCCGTGGGACCCGTGGGACCCGTGGGACCCG
>JAUIMA010000202.1 GCA_030432675.1 Candidatus Hydrogenedentota bacterium
GCCGCTCCCAAAAAGCAGGCCACATCCGGACGTCGGGGCTGTCCCCCTCTTCATAAAGATAAACGCCCTACGGGACCGTCGTCTATCGAGCTTCCACGCACACGAACCGGCAGGGCCGGATCGCGTGGCACGGGTTGTTACTGTTGCGGGGCGAGTTGACGCCGTCGGTGCTGTCCCCGGGGACTGCACCGACGCAGTAAACGTATCAATGCGAACGTCACGCCGTGGCAAGACAGGCCGCCCCCAAAAAATCAGGCCACACCCGGACGTCGGGGCTGTCCCCCTCTTCATAAACTTAAACGCCCTACGGGCCCGTCGTCTATCGAGCTTCCACGCACACGAACCGGCAGGGCCGGATCGCGTGGCACGGATTGTTACTTTTTTTAAGGGCGAGTCGACGCCATCGGTACAGTCCCTGGGGACTGCACCGACGCAGTAAACGTATCAATGCGAACGTCACGCCGTGGCGAAACAGGCCGCTCCCAAAAAAGCAGGCCACACCCGGACGTCGGGGCTGTCCCCCTCTTCATAAACTTAGACGCCCTACGGGACCGTCGTCTATCGAGCTTCCACGCACACGAACCGGCAGGGCCGGATCGCGTGGCACGGGTTGTTACTTTTTTATGCAAGAGGGGGACAGCCCCGACTGTCACGCTCATCAAGCCAAAACACCGTCACAGGCAAACCACGGGGCGCTTGTCTCCAAAAGCGAAATGGTGCTGTCGGTGCAGTCCCCGCACTCCCCCAAGTGTAAGAAGCCCCCCCGGTGCAGGTAGAATCAAGGGCAACACGTCGTAACCCCAGCCCAAACGAGTACCCCGATTCATGCGCACCCTCTACCAGGCACTCGATTTTCTGCACACCCGACTTACCCCCTACGACCGGGTCACGCCCCTGAACCCCGTCCGGATTTCCGGGCTGGCGCTCACCCACAAAATCGTAGTCGCCGTGCTCCTCCTCTTCATCGCGCTCGGCGCCCTCCTCGTCTTCGGGGGCTACATCGACAATAAGCCCACCACCGCCAGCACGGGCCTCGTCACCGCCCACCGCATGGTCACCCTGAACCCCGGCGGCTGGTTTTCCGAAGGCATCTGGTGGCGGGGCAAACAGACCCCCACACCCCTGCCCTTTACCCTACACGGCGCCTTCTTCGCCCTCTTTGGCTACACCATCCGGGGCATCCTCTTCCTCCATGTGTGTCTCGGCGCGCTCGCGGGCGCCCTGCTCTACCGGATTACGGCCCGACGTTTCGGCGCAGGCACCGGGCTCCTGGCCATGCTCCTCTATCTCACCGCGCCGCTGACCCTCTACGTAAACCTCAGTGGCTGGACCTTTGTCTGGGCGACCTTGTTTTTGCTCGCCTCCATCGACCTGCTGGACAAGGCCGTGTTGGGGAAGCGCATCCCCTACTACCTGCTCGCCGGGATCCTCCTCGGGTGCGCGGGCATGAGTCGGCCGGAAAACTACGCCGCGGCCGCCCTGGTACTCCTCTTCGTCCAAATCCCCCTGCGCTACCGCTTTCTCTTCCTCCTTCTCACCTTCGCCTACCCCCTGGCCCAATACCTCCACAACAATGTCTATCTCGGGGACCGCTCGGGACTGCGCATCCTGGACGACTCCCGCAGTGACATGAGCTACTTCAGCTTGTTCAAGGAGTGGTTCGGAAACATCCACCGAAACATTCTTCAACGGAACTTCGTCCCTGCGTTTCAATGGCTCCTCTTTCCCGCCGCCCTGCTCTTTGGTCTCCCACGCCATCGCTTTCTCACCGGCGTGCTGGCTTACTTCACCGTCGCCTTCTTCGCGGCCTACGCCATGCGGCGGATATCCTTTAACCACGAGGGCTACTACTACGTCCACGCCGTCCTCACCATGCCCTTTCTCGCCGCCCTGTTGGGATGGCTCGCCACCCAGGTTAGCGCCCTCTTCCGGCGTATGGGTATGCCAACCCGCCGGGCCTCGATTCCGGCCGTCCTCATCCTCGCCATTGGCTTGGGTGCCCAGGCCTGGCTGCTGCGCGACGCCTACCGCGACCGCCTCTTCTTCCGCGTGCCGGAGCCCGTCCGTGAAGTCAGAGACTT
This sequence comes from Candidatus Hydrogenedentota bacterium, assembly GCA_030432675.1. Taxonomy (GTDB): domain Bacteria; phylum Hydrogenedentota; class Hydrogenedentia; order Hydrogenedentales; family JAEUWI01; genus JAEUWI01. The sequence goes on from JAUIMA010000202.1 coordinate 2,082, forward strand.
CCTCCAGCGCGAATTGCAGCCCGACGACCGCCTGGCACTCGACTATTTCCGGGAAGTTTCCTGGATGATTGCCGAAGTGGAAGGGCCCGAAGGGCGGGATCTCTACTACTACGAATCCAACCCCTCAAAGATTTCGCGCCCCCGGGTCAACGCCACCCGCAAGGACATCACCCCGGATGAACAAGCCCTCATGAACACGTGGGTCGGTACGAATTACGCCCTCTGGCATGCCCAGAGACCACCGCGCTTTATCGTCACCCAGTCCGATGCTGCCTGGGCCCGGGAACGGGATCGTCCACGCGCCATGGGGCACTACCGCATGTACAGCCTCCGTCCCGCCCTGGGCATTGACGTACCGGGCGGACACCTGCTCACGGGCACCGTGGTGTTCGAAAACGCGGAGTTCGTCATTCTGGAACGCCACCCCGACGCCCCGGACAAACTGTGAATTCTTCGGGGAGGCATTTCATCCCCAATGGCGAAGCGGGGTATACTATTCCGTTAAGTACCCTGATAACAGGACCCCAAGCGGGTACATGGACGCACCCGGCGACAGGAAGGTCACACGCGCAATGAAATTCAAAGGTATTGGGTCCGCAGGCCACACAATCTTCAGGGTAGCGCTCCTACTGGGCCTCCTGGCGGACGCCTCCCTCCCTGCCGTGGCCCAGGTCAACACCCCCCTGGAAAAACTCAAGGCCATGGCGGCGGACAGCAGCACGCCACCCGATCTGGCACGGGCCGCCCTCCTCGGCGCGCAACTGGTCCGCCCCGCCGTGGACCCCGATGCGTACCTCTTCCAACTTGACCAACTGGCTACAGAAGCCCGGGGGCAACTCCAGGGGGTCACCGCCGCGGTGGATGCCGCCAACGTTCTCTCCAATTTCCTCTACAATGGCGTGGGCTATGCCAACAGCGCCGTGCTTTCTGCCGACGTATTCGTGGGCCTGGATCAGGTGCTCGAAGGGCGCCAGTGGAATTGTGTGGGCATGTCCCTCCTTTATGTGGCCTTGGGCGATCGTCTCGGAATACCCCTCCAGATGGTCGCAGGCTATGGGCATGTCTTCGTCGCCTATAGCGGCACGGGCACCTTCTACCTCGAAACCACCGCCGGGGGACGTCTGGAGCCCACCCGGGAATACCTACGGCAATACCTGCCCTTCCCCTGTACCGATCCCACCGCCTACGTCTCCTTGAACCCCCGGGAATCCGTGGCCCTGTGCCTCACCCAGATGGGCCTCGCCATGCAGCGGGACCAACGGGTCGAGCTCGCCCGGAGCCTCTTCACGCTTGCGCTGGACTTTGCCCCGAACTATGCCGAAGCCCACGGGGGCCTCGCCTTTCTTCTGGCTGCAGACGGAAAGCGGGCGGAAGCCATCACGACCTTTGAGCGGGCCATCTCCCTCAATCCCGATTTCCGGGAAGGCTACGGCGGACTGGGCAATACGCTCGCCGCCCAGGGCGACACCCTCCGCGCCATTGATGCCTACCGCTCCCTGGTCGCGCTCTGCCCCGAAGATCCCACGGCAATTTTCAACCTGGGCCAGTTACTCTATGACTCGGGCAACCTGGAAGACGCCATTGCGGCCTTCGACCGCTACATCGAACTGGAACCCCAGGATCCGGAAGGTTACATGCGTATTGCCTTCCCCCTGGAAGACATCGGCAATCTGGAACGGGCAGCGGTGGCCTATCGACGGGCCATCCAACTCGCACCTTCCAATGTGAATGCCCTGAACAACCTCGGCAACATTCTGGAAAACGTGGGTGACCTGGAGTCCGCCATGGGAGCCTACGAGCAAGCCCTCACGGTCAATCCCCAATACCTCCAGGCTATGGCCGGGGTATCCCGCGTGCTCGGCAAGGCCGGTCGCTTTGATGATGCCCTCCGCACCTTCCGCGAAACCCTCCAGATCTATCCGGGAGAAGGCTTCGTCTGGGTGGATCTGGGACGACTCTTTGCAGGGGCCGGTGACTATCGGCAGGCGCTCGGAGCGTTTCAGGAAGCAACCCGGGTCGCCCCCCTGGAAACGGAAGGCTACTACGCCCTCGCGGAGACCCTGATTGGCCTCGGTATGAATCAGGAAGCCCGCCAGGTTCAGGAGCAGGTCCGGCTCGTAGAGGAAGAGCGCGCCCGCCGCCAGGCCATCCCCCTGCCGGAGCCCACCGGCGCTCCATCCCCTTCGCCCCAGTCGCCCTTCGAAGAAGCCATGCCCACGGAAGAACCAGCACCCACCGGGGAAACACCCGATAGCCCCGAAGGCGACACACCGGCAGATAGTGCCCCTGCCGAAACTCCCATGACCGATGACGCCCCGGAAAGCACACCACCCGCGACCGCACCGGAAGTTGAGGCGGATGACACGGCGACCGAGGAAGAGCCGACCACGGAGAAAAAACCGGTGGTCACTCCTCCTAAGACAACGGCCCCACCGGTGCTGCCATCGACCCGGGTTACAACCCCGGTAACAATTCCGCTCCCACCCGCGCCGGAGAAACCGGCATCGTGATGGAACCTCGTGCCACGCACCCCAATGCCAAAGCCTTCCGCGCAGATGCCCCTGCCCATGAGTGAACCCTGTGTCCGATACACCGCCACCTCCCAATCACGCCACCCCGCAACCGTGGGACGGGCCATCTGCCAGGGCTTCGTTAACGCACGTTACACCGCCTACCGACTCGCCCTGAAAGACATTAAGGGTGCCTACGCCAAGTCGAGCCTCGGCCTCCTTTGGGATCTGGCGGACCCCCTCATGTTTGGGGCCATCTTCTACACGCTGGTCGCGGCGGGCATCTTGCACCCCGGTGAAATGGCCATCCCTTATGCCCTCTTTGTCACCTTCGGCATGCTCCTGTACCTGACCTTTACCGAATCGCTCCTCGCATCGCTCCGCCTCTTTCGCAGCTCCCGAGGTCTGCTGAATCACGTCAAGATTGCCCCCGAAGCCCTCGTGCTTTCCATCTTTTTTCGCATGCTCTTCAATGGCAGCTTCCGCCTTCTCGTGCTGTTGACCCTCACCCTCATGATGACCGAACTGCCCCCCTCCGGCGTCGTTGGCCGACTCCTCGACCTCGGCTTTTTTCTACTGCTTTTTCCATCGCTCATCATGGCGGGCATGGCCATCGGACTCTTCCTCGCCCCCTTCAACGCCCTCTACACCGACGTCGAGCGTGTCGTAGGCCTCATTATTCTGCCCCTGCGCTTTGCCACACCCGTGTTCTACACCATCTCCAGCACGGCGGTGCTGCTCCTGAATCCGGTGGCTATACTGATCGTCAACCTTCGCGACATAGCCACCCACCAGGGTGTCTATGCTCCCGGTGCCCTCGTCGCCTGGCTCGCTGTTTTGGCAGGCACCTTTGCGGTGGCCACCTACCTCTTCCACCTCGCCGTGCCTGTCCTGTCGGAGCGCGCCTGATGGGACCGATGATCCGCGTCGAAGGAGTGGCAAAACGCTACTCGCGAAAAGCCCATTCTCACCGGGGCTATGGCCTCACGGACTTTCTCCGCGAAGTCTTCGACCGCCCCCAGGCCACCGAACTGCGTAAGGATGAATTCTGGGCCCTCCAGGAAACCTCTTTCACCATGACGCGTGGTGAATCCCTCGCCCTTATCGGACGAAACGGCGCGGGAAAAAGCACCCTGCTCAAGATGATGAATGGCCTCACCAAACCGGACCGGGGCGTCATTGAAATGCGCGGACGGGTCCAGGCCCTCATCAACCTCGGCGCGGGCTTTAACCCGGCGTTGTCCGGCATGGAAAACATTTACAATGCGGCTTCTCTCGCGGGATTGAAGCACCGCGAAGTCCGCGACATTGTCGACACCGTGATCGATTTCGCCGAGTTGGAAGACGCCATCGAGAGCCCGGTGGAAACCTATAGCTCCGGGATGAAGGCCCGACTCGGATTCGCCGTTGCCGTGCATTTGAAGCCCGACATCCTCCTCATCGACGAAGTGCTCGCCGTGGGCGATTTCGCATTTCAGAACAAGTGCTTCCTCCGCATGGAGCAACTAAAACAAGACGGCGTCACCATCGTCTTCGTTTCCCACAGCCACAACACGGCCATCAAACTCTGCGAACGTGCTCTGTGGCTCCACCAGGGCCAAGTCATGGCCGAAGGGGATGCCACGGAAACGGTGCAGCGCTATCTCGACTATCTGGAGAGTCTGGAAGAGAAAAAGTTTCTCGCCCAACCAGCGCCCACCCAGGCAACAAAAGAGACCGCACCCGAAAAAGCACCCGCCACGCCAAAGGGAGAGCAACGCTACGGCCCCGTGGTCTCGGAAGAAACCCACGTGACAGACATCGTCTGCGAGGTGCGCGTCGGCGGCCAATCAACCGACGTGGTCCCGGTGCACAGCGCCGTGGAGGTCACCTTTTCCTTTCGCTTGAAGCGACGGGTCGAAGGTCTGAGCACCACCCTCAACTTTTTCCGGGAAGACGGCCTCTTGCTGGGTATCGTAACCACCCTCTATGAAAAACGTATTGAGCATATCCACGAAGGCCATGTCACCTGCCGATTTTCCCTGCCCCATATTGATTTTGCGCCGGGAAATTATGTCATTATGGCCCCCATATCGGAGGGGCAAGGCTATCTCTGGCGTGACGTCGCCAGGCGTTTTCGCGTCACCGGGAACGGCACCGTCGCGGCCGGGGCCCTCCACCTCACCCATGACTTTGAACTGCACCATGAATAGGGAGGCCACGCCATGAAGGGATTGGTCTCGACCTTACTCCACCTCCTGATGAAACTGCCCGGTGCCGATACCATGGTGCCCGCCTATGTGCGCAAGCACCATTCCGCGAAACTTCGGGAAGCACTCTGGAACCCCGACCAGGATACCGACTTTCAACAGGCCCTACTCGGCGAGGACCATGCACACCTGAAAGCGTATCTGTCCCGCGATGAGGATGCCCTCCTTCGACAGGCGGTGGCAGAGCGGGGAAAAACGCTGGAGCCCCTGCTGCTCGCCACTTTCTCGACCGATACGCTCTGCGCCTTTTTCTTTTCCAATGACTACGCCCGCTTCAAAGCGCTTGCGCTCCACGAGGATTGTGCACCGCTCCGACACGTGCTGGCGGAAAACGACTACGCCCGATTGCGCGACCTCCTGGCGCGCCGGGGACACGAAGCGCTGAAAGGGGCCATTCTCCAGGGGCCCGACGCCCTTTATCGCACCCTCGCCATCGCGGAAGGGGGGGCTCGTATCGCGGCCATCCTTTTCGAAGAAGACGCCCGCGTACTCCGCGACATTCTCCGGCAACAGGCCGACGAATCCCTGCTTCCCCTCTTTCGCGCCGAGAAAGAACGATTCCTTTCCCTCACCGAGACCGACGAATTGCTAACCGCACTCGGCGAGCGAATCGGTGCCTCCCATACTATCGACGCGTTCTTGCAACAAGCCTCCCTGCGCCAGGCCCTGCATGCGGAACCCCGTTGGCGGGCCAGCACAGCCCTCTACGACTCCTGGGAGTCCCTGTCGCCCTGGCTGCCCCGTGAGCAGGCCAAGACGGAAGCGGGATTGACGCGGGGGCTTATCGGCATTCACGAACCCGCCCACGTGCGGGGGCGCTTATTGGATGCCATCACCCAGGAAGACATCGTACACCTCGCACACGGCACCCTCCGTTTTCCCTGCCGCCATTCCCTCTGGACCTTGCTCCACGAAATACTCCTGCACGAGGATTACTTTTTCCCTACCGACACCGACACACCCCGCATCATCGACGGCGGCACCCACATGGGAATGGCCATCTACTACTTCAAGACACGTTACCCCAAGGCACACATCACGGGCTTCGAACCCGACCCCGCACTCCGGGCCATGGCCGAAGAAAACGTGGCGCGAAACCATTATGAAGACGTCACGGTCCTTCCCTATGCCCTGGCACCAACCCGGGGGGAAGTTCCCTTCTACCGCTCCGAAATCTGGACCATGGCTGGAGCCCTGGATAACCGACGCAGCCAATTGGGCGACACCCTCGAAACCATTCAGGTCGAGTCCGTGCCCCTGAGTGAATACCTCGACGGACCCATCGATTTTCTGAAACTCGATATCGAAGGTGCCGAGGCCGATGTCCTTCTGGAAGCGGCGGAGAAGCTTCCCAACGTCGCCTGGCTATTCTGTGAAGTCCATCTCGGCGGCGGTGCGGGCTCCGAGCGCCTCGCCCAAATCCTCACCCTCTTGGAAGCCGCCGATTTCGACGTGCAAGTCGCCAAGTCCCACAACTATCAGACCACCTCCCGTCACCGTCCCTTCACCCACTTCGACGGCGCCGCGTCGATGATAGTCTGGGCCCGCAACCGCCGAAACACCTAAGAAATAACGAATACGAAATGTGCCTCGGCCTGACCGTACGCTTGTGCCACGCGATACTGAGCTACGCGAAGTTTCGTGTGCATGGAGCAGCACGGCTGTAAGGCCCGCACGAAGAAATTAATTCGGGCGTCCATCCGGCTCCCTGGGCTCAGACGCCCGCGCTTCGGAGTCTTGCAGAGGAGACTTCTCCTTCCCTCCACGCACCCGAAACCTCGCAGGACTCGGCATCGCGTGGCACGGGGTACTATCGCGCACCGCGAGCGGCTTTGTGGATAAAGGGATGCCGCCACACCCTCACCTCATGAAAAACATTTCGCCAATACCTGATGGGCTGTGTTCCGTCCCGAAATCAGGGCACTACTCATACCCCCACCCGTCACCCATGCCCCCGTCAAGAACAGGTTCTCCAAGGGCGTCTTCGAACCAATGCGCCCCATAAAATGATTCCCCACCGTCTGTTCCCCCCCATAGATGGTCCCCTTCGGATTCAGACTGTAGCGGTAGTTGGTCAACGGCGTGGCCACATACTGGTGGAGGATGGATGCCCGCAATCCCGGCAGGTGCTTTTCGGCACGGGCCAGCAGTATGTCCGCAATCTCCTCCTTCAGCGCCCGGTACCGGGGATGACCACTATAGCGCTTCAAGTCGCCGGCTGTGCCCCACTGGTCGGCATGATCCCACGGAGCCAGGCACATGATCATCATCACGCTTTTGCCCGGCGGTGCGCAGCCTGGGTCTACCGGCGTGTAGTGGGTCATGACAATACCCGCCTTCGCAAAATCGCCCGCCACCACCGCCTCATAATCCGATTCAATATCATAGCTCTCGGAGATAAACAGCTCGTGGGGCTCCCACCCCTCGGCAGCCAGATCCCGGTCGAGCGCCACGTAGACCACAAAATTGGAGAGGGAGGGCACATCCGACGTCACCTTCTCCTGATAATGGGCGGGCAGGGCGTCGTACTGATCCAGGGCCGCAAAGGTGGCCTGCGGACTCGCATTACTGACGAATACGTCGGCCACCACGCGAAGTCCCTTATCCGTCACCACTGCCACAGCACGCCCCTCAGCGCACTCGATTCGCTCGACCGTCTGGCGATAATGAATCGTTCCGCCATGCCCGGTGATGGTGTCCGCAATCGTGTTGCTGATAGCCATGCTCCCCCCTTCGGGATACCAGGCGCCATGGTGGTGATAGCTGATCCAGGGGAGAATAAAGGTGCACGCGCAAAGACGGGAGGGCGGCAGCCCATAATATCCCCAGGGCGTCGTGAAGATACCCTGTAACTTGGGGTCCCTGATATGGGCACCCAAATAATCCCGCCAACACTGGCTCACTGCCGCGACCATATGGGGAAAGCGCACGGGCATCTCTTCCATGGGGGGCCGCTGTTGCGCCTGCAAGGCACGGACAAAGGCCCCCACTTCCTCCGCGACCTTTTCCATAGCGGCCACCAGTGAATCGAGGCCATCCGCTTCCTGCGGAAAAGCCGCTTTCAGCGTATTGATATAGGATTGCTTATCCCCCGACACCGTGATTTCATGCTCCGGGAAGCGGGTCGTGTAAAAAGGGTCCAGCCGCTGGAAGGGTACGGCGTCGATGACACCCAGGTGCTGCAATATGGGATAGACCCATCCTCCTTCACAGACCCCGTCCATGGCGTGGAGGGCCACTTCAAAACGAAAATCTCCCCGGGTAAACTCATGGGCATACCCCCCCGGCACGCGATGATGCTCCAGTACCACCACTTTCTTCCCCGCCTTC
>JAUIMA010000203.1 GCA_030432675.1 Candidatus Hydrogenedentota bacterium
CCGGCAGTATGGGGAGATGGGGTGTTGGGGAGGTGGCTGGGAGTGCGTACACGTTGCGGCTTGCCGTCGTGGCGTACTACCGGTACAGTCCCGAACTTCGTCTGGGACGAAGTCGAGGACCGTCCCACCACCGGGACAGGAACGCGCGTTGGCGTGGCGCGTGTAAGGGCGGAGTGGCTGGGAAGGCGCGATGCCGTCTTGATATACCTCCGTTGCACGGGCGCGATACCGTCCCATAGGTGTATGGAGCGCCGTCGGCCCGCCGGCTTCGGTGCCCAAGGCATCGAATGACGTCCCGAAAGAGGAAGTAGGGTGGGGCCCACTAAAAGAGCCGCCCTCCCTCCGAAGCAAGTCCCGTGGGGGACGTTGTAACGTTCCCGTCCTTCACGGTACCATACAGGTCAGATGTGGAGCGGGAGCCGGATGGAATGGGACGGACCATTTCAGGTGCGGATTCTACGGCGCTCAGGGAGAGAGGAAGGTCACCAATGGCCGAAGATTGCCTTTTTTGTAAGATTGCTGCAGGCGAAATCCCATCCGAGGAAGTTTATTCCGACGACGAATTTTATGCCTTTCGGGACATCAATCCTGGTGCGCCGACTCACTGCCTGGTGATCCCCCGAAAACACATTGCCCGTATCGCCGAGGCCAGTCCCGAAGACGAAGGCCTCTTGGGTCGCCTGTTGCTCCGGGCGAACGCTATCGCCGCGTCAGAAGGCATCGTGGAGCCGGGCTTCCGTTACGTGATTAATTGTAACGACGATGGGGGACAGACGGTGTACCACATTCACTTACACATCCTCGGTGGTCGGCCCCTTTCCTGGCCTCCCGGCTGAGTTGGCCGCCAAGTCCATTTCGCCCACCGTTTTTCAACGCCATTTTCCAGGAACGTCTATTGCCCCCGGTTATTTCTACAGCGACTCAGTTTTGCGCCGTTATCGGTAATCCCGTCGGCCATTCCCTTTCTCCCGCCATCCACAATGCCGCCATTCAGGCGACGGGTCTCGACTATGTCTATGGCGCCTTTCGCGTCGAAGACGTGGGGGCCTGCCTCCAGGGCATGCGGGCCATGGAAGGTTTTCGTGGCCTGAGCGTCACCATTCCCCACAAAGTGGATGCCATGGCCCATATGGACGAATTGTCCCCCATGGCGCAGCAGGTGGGATGCATCAATACGGTGACCAACGAGGGCGGGCGTCTCATCGGCAGTGTAACCGACGGGACGGGCACCCTCCGTGCCTTTGCCCACGCGAAGGTCGACCTGACCGGCAAGAAGGTGGTCTTTCTCGGTGCCGGTGGCGCGGTCCGCGCAGTAGCGTTTGCCATCGCGATGGAGGCGGGCTGCGGCGGCATCACCGTCCTCGCACGGAATCCGCAAAAAGCCGCCGCGCTGGTAAACGATATGGTGCCCCACGCCACCTGTCCCGTGGCCCATGGTGATCTGAGCGCCCAAATCGAATCGGCCATGGCCGACCATGACGTCGTGATCCAGGGGACGCCCGTGGGCATGTATCCCAATCACGAAAATGCCCTGCCCATTCCTGCGGATACCCTGCGCCCCGAACATATCGTGTTCGATATGGTCTATCGCCCTCTCGAGACCGCGCTTATTCAGGCGGCCCAGGCCAGGGGGTGCACTACCATCTTCGGAACGGAGATGCTCGTCCAGCAGGCCGCCGAACAGTTTGAGACCTGGACGGGACACCCCGCGCCGGTCGAAGTCATGCGCAACACCCTGTTGGACGCCCTCGCGCGAACGGCAGTGACCTGAGAGAAGAGTATACACTTCGTGCTAAGGCGGGGTGAACTGTTGAAAGGAACGTGACTATGAAAGTCAGAACCTTCATGTCCAAGTCCAACCTGGATGGGCTCGGCCAATGTGACGAACAGATCAATCGATGGCTGGCCACGGAGAATGTGGAAGTGCTCTTCGTGAAGCAGTCCAGTGGCTATGAGCGCCACCATGGCCAGAGTTCTGACCCCATTGTGGTAACGTCTATCTGGTACAAGGATACGGTCTCATCCTGATTGGGAGGAGCGCCGTTTCGTTGCGCGTCTGTCAGCTATCGTGATACCATAGGCGACTATCTGTAGTCGTATGCTGTGTGCTTTCCGTGCATAGTCGATCGGACTGATCACCGATCCAGTCTTAAGGAAAATTCTATGTTGCTTACCCAGTACATCGCCGAAAACTGTATCGTCACCGACGTTGAGGCCTCTAATAAAGCCGATGTGCTCAAAGAGCTGACGAACTTACTCTTCGATCAGAAAAAACTGAAGGGTGTGGGGCCGGCGCTGGACCAGATCATGGCCCGGGAAGCAACGGAGAGCACGGGAATCGGACATGGTATCGCCGTACCACACGCACGGGTGTCGGGGCTGAAAAGCCTGATCTGTGCCGTGGGCCGGGTCAAAGATGGCCTGGAGTTCATGGCGGTGGACAAGAATCCCGTTCACCTCATTTTCCTTATCTGTTACCCGCCGACCCAGCAGACGACTTACCTGAATTTCATCGCAACGGTTTCCAAATTGCTGCGCGAAGACCAACATATGCAGGCCCTCCTGGAATCGGAATCCGATGAACAGATGTTTGGCGTGTTGGAAAGCCTCTCCGAGTCGCTCGTCAAAGAGGAAGAACACTACGAAAGCCAGGTGAAGGCCGATCCCGAGCTCATGAAGGCCCAGGATGCCCACGCCGACCTCGTCTTGCTGGCCCGTCTTCAATTGTGCCAGGAAATGTATGAGACCGCCCGCACGGGTAAGAAACAGATTAAGCAACGTATCGAAAACATTCGTTCCATGGTCGATGCCCGCATCCTCAAGCACTATGACCGGCTGACCAAAGGCCGTGCGCCCGCGCTCGTGCCCGTCGAAGGCGATACCTGCCAGGGCTGCTTCATGAAGCTGCCCTCCCAATATGCACAGCGGGTTCGTCAGGATTCCGATCACATTCATACCTGCAACAATTGCAGTCGCTTCATTTATATCGTATAGGCATTGCCCCCGATCTGCCACGGGTTCAGAAGGTGTTGCTGGCAGCGCGGAGGCCAGGGCCCAAACTATCTCGCGCGAGGCATGGACGAATATGAACACGGCAACGATTGACGAATACATCAAGCGTGTCGCCCTCTTTGAAGGGCTGAACCGGGAAGAAGTGGCGAAGATTTTTGCCAAAGGGATGACTATGAACGTCTCCGCAGGCGAGCATATCTTCCTTCAGGGAACCGTCGGCAATCAGATGTATGTCGTGCTGGGTGGAAAGCTGGGCGTCTTTGACGGTAAGAAGTGCATCGCAGAATTGCGCACCGGCGACATGTTTGGGGAAATGGCCCTGGTCAACAAAGAGCCCCGTAGTGCCACCGTTACGGCCATCAACGAAAGCCGACTCTTTGTGCTGAGCGAGTCGACCTTCGAGCGCCTGCTGAGCAAGCGTGCTGCCATCAAAATCCTGCTCAATATAGTGCGCACCCTGAGTCACCGGCTCAAAGATGCGAACAAGCGCCTCATTAGCTGACACAAACCAATACTAACCACCAAATCAGGGTCATGCAGACCAGAAATAATGGTTTTTATCTCCTCCGGTTTCCCTGATTTTACGCTAAAGTTCTCACGCGCTACTGCCGATAAATTCGGATGAGCGGTTTTATCCGCGCCAATGTATGGCAAGGAGCGTAGCGTATGAGTGGTACATTCAGTTCCGGTGGCCTGATCACCGGAATCGACAGCGGAACGTTGATCCAGCAGTTGATCCAAATCGACAGCCAGCCGATCTTCCGTCTCGAAGACCGTATCACCGCCCTGAATAGTCAGCGGGATGCCATTAGCGGCATACGGACAACCCTCCTCGACCTGCGCAATACCCTCCAAGACTTCCAGTTCAACAATATCTTTGATGCCTACACCTCGGCTTCCAGCGTCCCGGAAGTGCTCACCTCGGAAGTGTCCGCCTCGGCCCCGGTTGTGGGTTCCTTCGAAATCAATGTCCTGAAACTTGCCACGGCCACCCAAGCCGGCAGCAGTGGCTTTCTGGGCGCACCGATTAACACGGCGGCGGCACTGGATAGCAGTGGTATCGCGGCCGAAATCGATGCAGGCACCTTTACCATCAACGGGGTGCAGTTCAACGTCGATCCCACGACGGACAGCCTGGATTCTATCCTCAATGCCATCAACAGCAGTGCGGCCGGGGTGACGGCGACCTATGATGCGGTAACCGATAAGGTCACCCTCGCCAATACAACGGTGGGGGACACCAGTGTCATCAATCTCGGCGCAGAAAGCGACGACACCAATCTTTTGAGTGTCCTGGCGTTGACCCAGGCGACCCAATTGCCCAACGGCAGCGGCTCCACGGCCACGACAAGCACGCGTAATCTGGGTTCCGTTGCGAGCACGGAAATACTAAACACCAACAATTTCGCGGATGGCGCGGTGACGGCCGGGACCTTTTCCATTAACGGCGTATCGATTACGGTGGACCCGTCCAGCGAAAGTCTGCTCGACGTGCTGGGGGCCATCAACGAGTCCGGTGCCGGGGTGACCGCCAGTTATGATTCCGCAACCGATACCATACGGGTAATATCCAAGACCCTCGGTAGTCCTACCATCCGCTTTGGCGGCGCAGGGGATACAAGCAATTTCCTCGATGTAACCAATCTCGATACGGCCGTGCAAACGGCCGGTGCGGACACCGAATTCACGGTGAACGGGGGGGCGGTTCAGACACGAAATTCCAACTCCGTCAGCGATGCCATCAGCGGGGTGACCCTGAACCTCCTGAGCCTCGGGACGAGTACGGTGACCGTCTCTTCGGACAACGACGCCATTGTGGAAGAGGTGCAGGGCTTCATCGGCCAATTCAACGCGGCGGTGAATCAGATTCGCGGTCTAACAGCCAACGAAGGCGTGCTGCGGGGCGACTCGGGACTACGCTCTATCGACAGCTATCTGGTGAGCAATATTTTCAAGCAGCTCAGCGGGGTGTCGGGCGACTTCAAGAGCTTGGTCGATATCGGCATTACATCGGGCGCAGACTTCAGTGCGGAGGCGGGACTCAACCTCGAGTTGGACGAAGAAGTCTTTCGCGACGCCTTGCGCACCGGACGGACCAATGTGCAGAACTTGTTCACCAATGCGGGCGAAACGGGCGTAGGCGATATTCTTTTCGAGTTCCTCGACGAGGCGACCAAGTCGACCGGATTCCTGAACCAACGCTCTAAATCCAACGGTACCATTGACCAGCAGATTCAAAGCGCCAACGATCAGATTGACCGTATTCAAGTGCGGCTCCTCCAGAAAGAGGATCGCCTGCGGCGACAGTTTACTTCGCTTGAACAATTGTCTGCCACGTACCAGAACCAGGCATCCTCCCTTTCGTCCATCGGCGCGTTCTGAGGAGAAAACTAGAATTCATTCCTTGTCCAACGGTGATTGACGAGGTACTATGTAATATAGGTTAAGTTAACCGGATAAAGGAGTGAGGTGTATGTCAGCAGCTTCCAGCACGAATGCCTATACCAAAGTGGATGTTGAAACGGCCTCTCAGGGCAAACTGGTTGTTATGCTCTTCAATGGCGCCATCAAACGTGCCGAAGAGGCCAAGCGGCAAATGGAAAACGGAAAAAACGAAGGGGTGCACAATAACCTCATCCGGGCCCAGGAGATCATCGCCGAGCTGCGTGCGTCGTTGGACATGAAACACGGGGACATTGCCAAAAACCTGGACCGCCTCTACGAGTATTTTCAGCACCTGCTGATTCAGGCCAATATCAAGAAGGCCGATGCCCCCATTGACGAGTGCATTGACCTGATGATTGGCATGCGGGATACCTGGCAGGAGGCATTCCGTAATGCGGCCATTGCCCAGCCCAATATCGCCCCCCAGATTAATCAGCATGGTGCCGCGCTGCTGAACCTGCAAGGTTAGCGGCAACGGCATGACATAAGCCAAACAATACTATCGCTCTTAAACCAAAATGCCCCTGGCTACCCGGTAGCCAGGGGCATTTTTGGGTTCATAGACAATCAGCTGTGGGTAATCTTCGTACCCATCACCTCGAGGAATTGGGCAAGCCAAGCCGGGTGGGCAGGCCAGGCTGGGGCAGAGACCAGGTTCCCTTCCGTATGGGCACAGTCCACGTCGATATTGACGTAGGTGCCCCCTGCGGCCGTGACCTCGGGCCCCACAGCGGGGTAGGCACTGCACGAGCGTTCTTCCAGAACTCCGGCGGCCGTGAGGATCTGCAAGCCGTGGCAAATCGCGGCCACGGGCTTCCCAGTCTCCATGAAATGGCGGGTCATATCGAGCACATCCTGGTTCAATCGAAGATACTCGGGCGCCCGACCACCGGGAACCACCAGCGCGTCATAGGTGGTAGCGTCTACATCAGCAAAGGTGGCATTGAGCGCGAAATTATGCCCAGGCTTTTCGCTATAGGTCTGGTCCCCTTCAAAGTCGTGTATGGCCGTGCGGATGGAATCTCCGGCGGCCTTGTCGGGGCACACAGCGTGGACCGTATATCCCACCATCTGAAGGGCCTGAAAGGGGACCATGACCTCGTAATCTTCCACGTAGTCACCAACGAGCATAAGGATTTTTTTGGCAGGCATCATACATTCCTCCGTGACACGGTGCGATAATACCGTGCGAATCGGGTTGTGGGATGGGTAACGTGTTTGGGTACACAATGGACCCACTATAGCAAAAGTTGCCCCCACCGGGCATCCGCCGGCAGGTGTCGATATGCTATGCTTTGACCCATGCAGTACGCCTACACACCTCCCTTTGACTCCATTCTCAGCGCCGAGTTTCTATATCGCCCCAACCGCTTCGTGGTCCATGGCCGCCTGGAATCGGGCGAAGTGGTGCGGGCCTTCTTACCAAACCCGGGACGTCTCCAGGAACTACTCCTTCCTGCTGTGACCATCTACCTCGTGCCCGAGCCTCCCGAGACCAAACGTAAGACCAAATACACCATGGTCGGCGTAGCGGGGGAGACGGGGCCCATCTTCCTCCATACCCACGTCAACAACGATGTGGCCCGTCACCTGCTCACGCACCACCTCATCCCGGGGCTGGAAGGTGCCACCATCACCCGCGCCGAAGTGCCCCTGGGTCGGAGTCGATTCGACTTCCTGTTATCTCATGACGGGGAGCCGGTCTATGTGGAAGTAAAGTCGTGCACCCTCTTTGGCAATGGCGTGGCCATGTTCCCCGATGCCATTACGGAACGGGGGCGAAGGCACTTGCTCGAACTGGCCGAATTGGGAGCCGCGGGCACCCGCACCGTCGTCATCTTCATCGTCCACTCGGGTGACGTAACCGCGTTTATGCCGGATTACCACACCGACCTGGCGTTTTCGCAGACCTTGATGGCAGTGCGTGAGCACGTGTCCATTCTGCCCGTTTCCGTAACCTGGAGCGCTGACTTTCAGATCGAGACGCGCCCCCGATTGTTGCCCATTCCGTGGGACTTTCTTGCAGAGGAGGTCGTGGACGCGGGAAATTACCTGCTCTTGCTGCAAATCGCCGCGGGTGGTCCCGCCCCGGCGGGTTACTACCTTATTCTGGGGTACGTCCCCTCCGATCTGTTCGGGCATTGCCGACGAATACTACGAAATGGCCGTGGTCTTCCCGATCCCCTCAATGCTTGGGTTCAGGCAGCGGAATCAAAGGAAATCATGCCCATGGCAGGCTCCCGAGACCGTTCCGGGGCGATTGCGGCGTCATTGAGCCGTCTTAAGGGGATTGCGTGCCCTGACGACGCCGCTGGGTGGGTGGAATCGGGGATGTACGTCTATTCCGCTGGTCGTAATCCCATGGACGAGGCGACATTTCACCGATTTCTGGCAAAACACCGAATGATGGACCCGTACGTCCCAAAATGAGACGGTTTTTGGGGGCGCGGGTCGATGTAACGATGCGCCCGGTGAAGCGTATAAGTAGATGGCCCCGGATTCACAATCCTTTTCTGAAGATATGACGATACGGTCACAATTTTAGTAAAACCCGAATATCACTTGAATTATGCGGGGTTCTGTGTTAAAAACCATTGTGAGCTTGGTGAGATGTTAGTGAGTGCAGTTTGTTGGAATGCCTCCCGGGTTATCATCACTACGGGTTCGAGAGGTTTAGCGCATGACAATAACTATAACGAGAGCTGAACGGAGAGAGATCGAGCGGCATAAGTATTTTATGTCCAAGGCGGCGGGGTATGATGTAGGCTTCGAAGCAGCGTGCGAAGACTGGATGGACAACTATGCCGATGCCTATCGTCAAGATGCCCAGCGCCGCATGCTGGAGATGCAGCGTAAAGAGATCGCGCGGCATACTTGGATTGAATCCGAGAAGGCCCGCAAAAATCTGGGCCGCGAGGCCGCGCTGGACTGGGTCCTGAAGTATGCCGCCCAGTGGCGCGCCTGGTACAACGCCACCTACGTCGAATAAGTACCCGAAACCAACGATATTCCTACGCCTGACTTCCCGAGGAGTCAGGCGTTTTTTTATGGCGGCTCAAACTTCAAGGGACCAGGGGGCACGGAAATCCACGGCCTTGAGCATTCGGTCCGCTTCGTCATCGCCCAGGACGGTTTCCGTATCGGGGTCCCATTTCAACGGACGATTCAGGGTTTGCGAGACATAGCCCAGGTGGCCGGGCGTAATGCTGCGGTGGCCGATTTCTGCGGGAGCGATACACTCCCGCCGCGTGCGCACGCCCTCCAGAAAGTTCTCCACATGATTCCGGGATTCGTAGGCCTTGATGGGGCCGGGGTCAAACTCTTTGTCGAAGAGCGCTTCCTTGGAGGCGTCATCCCCACCCCGGTTACCCCAGATCCAACCATCCTCGCCGTACCAGGTGGCGCCCCCTTTATGGCGACTGCTGATACTCGTCGTTACCCCATTGGCGTAGCGACAGGTAATCTCATAATGGACCGGCGTGTCATAGCCAACGAATTCCGCCCAGGTCCAGCCTTGGGTGGCATCCACCTCCACGGGACCACTGCGCTCAACACCCATAGCCCAATGGGCGATGTCGTTGTGGTGGCCAATCCAATCCATGAGATTGCCCCCGCCATAGGCCCGGTGCCAGCGCCAGGCGCGGTGGTGTCGTGCCCGCATGTAGGGGAGCTTTTCCGACGGGCCACACCAAAGGTCATAGTCCAGGTGTTCGGGCGGTTCCGTAATCGTGGGGTCGGCCTGGGGCAGGCTGAAGCCCGGGGGAAGTCCAACTTCAACACGCTGTAATTTGCCGATGTGTCCATTCTGTATGAGCTCCACGCACCGGTGGAGACGGGGGATGGAACGTTGCTGGGAGCCCGTCTGGAAGATGGCCTTTTGTTTGGCCACTTCCGCCACGACGGCTTGCCCTTCGCCAAAGAGGTGGGTAACCGGTTTTTCGCAATAGACATCTTTGCCATTCCGCAGGGCCTCCAGGGTGCAGAGGGCGTGCCAATGATCCGGCGTCGCCACCACGATAACATCAAGGTCATCCCGGGCGCAGATTTCACGAAAGTCGCTGTGGGTGTCACAGCCCCGATAGGTGCCCTGTTGCATCGCCTCGCTGTAAAAGTTTTCCACCACCGCCTTCGCGCCTTCCCGTCCGCAGGGTGCGCGCTTTTCCCATTCCTGGTCGCGGTAATGGAGCTTGTGCACGTCACACACGGCGACGACCTGGGTGCCCTTGGCCTGAAGAAAGCGGCCCACATGGCCCATGCCGATACCACCCAGTCCGATGATACCCACATTGAGGCGCTCACTGGGTGGGGGCGTGGATTCGTTGCCCCATACCTGCGACGGAACGATGGTGGGAGCGACGGTGGCGGCAATGACGGCCTTGCTGAAGGTGCGACGGGTGATGGGGCGGTGTTTCATGGCGTTGGCTCTCTCGTTTAAGACTGCGGCATGGAACGAAGAAGCCAATATAGCACACGGAGGGAGCGGTAGAAAGTGCCGGACCGCAGCCTGCACCAGAAAGGACCTAAAGGACGGAAAGGACATAAACGACGTAATTACTTTGGGGTGGTGCTCTGCTGTTACCGATGGTCCGAGTCGCGGATGCTCGAAATCTCAGCGCAGATCGCACAGCGCTTGGGAAAATATGTTACGGACTTTCAGTCCTACGAAAAAGA
>JAUIMA010000204.1 GCA_030432675.1 Candidatus Hydrogenedentota bacterium
GGCCCCTATACTCCTGTATCGTGATTTCTGTGGGTCTCCTGATTCACTTTCTTCAAAAACTGGTCAGCTATCTTCGCGCTGAAAACCGGAGGCGTGTATCATGAGTGCATCCCCTTTTATTCGTAAGAGCCTTGTGCTGTTGTTGGCCCTTGGCCTCTTTCCGTCCCTTAGCTTTGGGGCCGAGCGGGAGCCGTGGAGCAAGGAGATCGTCAATCTTTTTGCGACCCTTCCGGTGCAAGATGGGGGGCGCATCAAGCCCCTCGATACCTATGCCCAATTCACCATGTTGCAGCTCAATGGCAAGCGTTCCTTCACGACCGAAGACGGTGAGCGCCTGAAGCCCGTCCCGTGGTTGTTGGATGCCCTGTTCTACCCGGAAATTGCCTCGACCTATCAGCACTTTATCGTCGACAACTACGACGTGATTTCGGCCATGGGTGTAGAGATTCACGACAAACGTCGGAGCCGGTATTCCTATGACGAGCTGAAACCGGGCGTGGATACGCTTATGAACCTGGCACGGGAGTACAACGAAATCGACGCGAAGAAGCGGGATTTGGTGCAGCAGGGCGTGCTCGACCTGACCAACAATGTATTTCTCTTTACCCAATTGATTCACTTTATGGATTTTGCCGAGGCGCGGTTCACGGTAAAGGGAGACACGGTGCTGGGACAGGCCTTCCCGGAAGAAGAGGGCCTGCCCATGAGCGTGACCCTCGAGCGGGCCATGAAGGTCTTGGGTTCCCTGCGGGGCAACCCGGATAATCTGGGCGACGATGCCGTCAATGCTGTGGTCGCGGACTTCAGCCAGTTGTTGGAAGATCTGGAAGCGCCGGCGATGCGCGCCCAGGCCATTGCCCTGTTTCCGCCTTCTGATCCCGAGGCCAAAGAGTGGCAGTCTCCTGCAGACGTGATGGCGTCGGCCATTGCGGAAGTGCATGGTACCCCGGTTTCGCTCTCTATGCTGGGTGCCCTGGAAAAGCTGCCCGCCGTGAAAGATGATCGCGCCGCGTTCACGGAGGCCGCGAAGCAGTTAGAAAGCGAGACGGTGGCGTTGGCGACGGAGCGGGGCGAGTACAGCAAGGTGCCGCTGGAAGTGCACTATTATAAAGGGAAATATATTTTCTACAGCCAATGGCTCTATGTGCTGAGCTTTCTGGTGGTCGCTATCAGTTGGTTGATTCCCCGTAGTAAGTGGATACATTACGCGGCGCCTGCGACGGTCCTGTTTCCTACGTTGCTGCTTATTATCGGGATTACTTTGCGCTGTATCATCCGGGATCGTCCACCGATCTCGACGCTCTATGAAACCATTTTGTTTATTACCGCGACGGCCGTGTTGGTTTCTCTCTTCATCGAGTATGTAAACCGTCAGCGGGTGGCCGTGGCGATGGCGTCCTTCCTGGGGATGGCGGGCATGTTTCTCGCCTACCGTTACGAGATGAAAGAGGGCGTCGATACCATGCCGAGTCTCGTGGCCGTGCTGGATACCAATTTCTGGTTGGCCACCCACGTGACCATCATCAACATCGGCTATGCGGCGGGTATGTTGTCGGGTGCTATCGCCCACGTCTATATCGTCAGTCGCCTGTTGAATTTCAAAAAGGACAACAAAGAGTATTACCGCAGCCTGAATCGCATGGTATACGGCGTGTTGGCTTTTGGACTGGTTTTCTCCACGGTCGGTACCATCCTCGGCGGCATTTGGGCCAACGACAGTTGGGGCCGCTTCTGGGGTTGGGATCCGAAAGAGAACGGTGCCCTGATGATCGTGCTGTGGAGCCTTGTGATTCTTCACGCGAAGATGGGCCGGTACATCAAGGAACTGGGCATTTCGCAGGGCGCGATTATCCTGGCGATGATTGTGGCCTTCTCCTGGTGGGGTGTTAACCAGTTGGGTGTGGGCCTGCACAGCTATGGCTTCACCAGTGGCATCATGAATGCCCTCGTGGTCTACTGGGTGTTTGAGTTGCTTGTAATCGGTCTGGGGGCCGTGGTTTGGCTGCGGGATCGGAATGATGCGGCAGCGTCAAAGACGGCAACCGCTTCCTGATATTGTCTTTCGAGTAACTTCGGGCGGAAACGTGTATCGCGTTTCCGCCCGTTTTCTTATTGGGGGATAGTGGATAGTGGATAGCAGGGGGTGGCCCTGGACATGCCGGTTCCGCCCGCAGGTAGGACTTCGCCTATCCCGTTTATGACGTCGGTGCAGTCCCCGCGCTATGGGGTAGCGTGGGCCTGGAGGGCGTTCAGGATAGCGCGGGGTGCGCGGAAGGCCGTGCCGTGTCGAATGCCATCGGGCATGACAATGTGTTCGGAGACGTCTTCCCAGGCCGTGAGGTCGGGAGAGCGAAGGGCGCCGTAGGCGTGTTTACGGTATTTGTCGAAGTAGAGATACCACTGATCGTTCCAGTGCACCGCGCTCGGCCCCTCGGCCCAGTAGTCGCCGGTGATTTTGGGGGAGGCCGGGCTCCAGGGGCCGGCAGGACTTTCCGCGGTGGCAGTGCGGAGGTTTTTCTCTTCGGGGGTCAGGGTTTCATTCTTCAGAAACATGACGTAGCGTTCGCCGGCCTTGATGATGTTGGAGTCGATGACGTTAAAGCCGGGATCATAGAGCAGCTTGGTTTCGGAGAAGGCGGTAAAGTCTTTGGTGGTCGTGTAGTACATGCGGTGGTTATTTTCGCCGTCGCCCTGACCTTCGGTTTCGGGGAAACGGCCGGGGATGGTGGTGGCCCAGAACAGGTAATACTGGGTCGATGCCTCGTCGTAGTACACTTCGGGAGCCCAGGCGTTGCGGGCGCTTTCTTCGTGGGCCATGACGGGGATATATTGTTGTTCGGACCAGTGAATGAGGTCCTTCGAGGTGGCGTGGCCGATGCCCCGCTCATGCCAACCGGGGGTCCATACCATGTGAAATTGGCCGTCGCCGCCGGTAATGATGCAGGGGTCTCGCATGAGCACCGATTCCCCTACTTTGGGTGTGAGCCAAACGTAGTCGGGTTTGATTTCCTGCCATTTCAGACCATCTTCGCTCCAGGCGAGGAAGAGGCCAGCCTCTCCGTTGCCCCGGAAAAAGGAGAAGAGAAGGACCTCGTCGGTTGCTTCGGCAGGGGCAATAGGTGATGTCGTCAGCAGGGTGGCAAGCAGAAAGCAGAGTGGCCAGCAACGTCGGAACAGCGTAGTCATAAGAATTCCTCGTAACAGGGTAGCGATTCGAGGTTTCACTATAGCCAGAAGACGCGGTCGTAGTCCAATGCCATTTTAGACAGGAAGGGGGCACCAATGGAGTGCCCTCGGCCCGGCTGCCATCCGCTTCGCGGATTCGTGGGTCTTGGGTGGTTGGTTTTCCTGGGGTTCCGCTCGTACCTCGCTTCACCCCAGGCTAATGGCTACCGCACCTCCGGTGCTGGACCTTCGGGGGGCCTTCGACGCGTCGTAGGTGTGTGGCCTGCCTATGGAGCGCCGCCGGCCCGGCGGCTGACCCGGCGGCAATGCGTGGGGACTGGTCGTGGTCGGATTGTTTCCCGTAGCTAACGTGGGCCCTCATTGCCTCATTGGCGTGTGCTCCACTACAATAGCCGCTTAAACCCGAGGAACATCTCCCATGAATACAATCGAACGTACTTGGCTTACCATGAAGCACCGCTGGAAATTTGCCCGCCTGGGTAAGGGCTGCAAGTTTCCTATTCCCCAACTGACCATCCAGGGGCATGTAGAAATGGGCGATCACTGCCGTATGCGGAATGATGTGACGCTGCGCACCCATGGCAATGGCAAGATCGTTTTCGGTACCCGGTCGGGACTGAGCTGGGGTTGCACGGCTGTGGCACACGAGCTGATTCAGATTGGAAACTACACGGCTATCGCAGAATTTTCCTATCTGTGCGATACCATGCCGGTGCTGAAAGACAATGAAGACGGTGTGTCCGAAGTGACCTATGTTTCCAAACCCATTCATATTGGCAACGATGTGTTTGTGGGGAGCGGGTGCTTTATCGGACCCGGCGTGACGATTGGCGATGGAGCGGCTATTGGTCCATTCTCGGTCGTCACCCGGGATGTGGCCCCCCTGGAAATTTGGAACGGCGTGCCCGCCCGGCGGATGAGCCATCGCACCGATGGGGTTACGGAGGCCCAGCTGCAGGAATACCGTGATCTGGTGAACAAACAAGGCATCCAGGGAGACAGGTATCAGTAATGGCGATTCGCGCGGTGACCTTTGATTTCTGGATGACGTTGTTTGAAGAGACCAACCGCGCAGAGCGCCACCAGGTGCGGGTAGACGGTTTTTGTGCGGCGACAGGGGCGGATGCCGTCGCGACGGATAGGGCCCTGCAAGCGGCCCATGCGGAATTCTTTCGAATCCATGTGAGCGAACAACGGACACTGGCTCCGGGCGACGCGGTGCAAATGGTGTGTGACGCGCTGGATCTCCGGCTGGAGCCCTCGTTGTTTGATGAAATGGCGACCCTCTTTGGCACGGCAATTTTCGCCTATCCACCTACGCCCATTGCCGGTGCGCTGGACGCGGTCCGAGAAACGGCCGCCCGGGTACCCATCGGCTTAATTTCCGACAGTGGGATGAGCCCGGGAACTTCCTTGCGCAAGCTGCTGGATGAGCATGGGTTTACCCCTTATTTCACCACGCTGACCTTTTCCGATGAGGTGGGGGTGGCTAAGCCGCAGGCGGAGATGTTTACCCGCACAGCGTCTGCCCTGGGGGTTGCTCCCGAGGAGCTACTCCATCTGGGCGATCTGGATCCCACCGATATCGTAGGGGTTCAGGCCCTGGGCGGGCAGGGGGCCCTCTTCACGGGGGCCAATGATCGCTTTGCCGACACGACCTCGGCGGAGCACATTTTTGGTCACTGGCCGACCTACCTTGAGGCCCTGCCCACCTTGCTCTAAGTCGGGCTACGGTGCGGCGACGGTTTCCATGGTGGCCGTCCAGGGGCTGTCATCGGAGTTAATGAGGGCGTATTGGGTGGAGCCATCTTCATTGACCAGGGGCCCCGGTGCGACGAAGAGGGTACCGTCCACCGTGACGGAAAAGGATGTTTCCGACCCTCCGCTGACAATGATGTTGGCGTGGGACTGTTCTCGTTGGCGTTGCAGTTTGGTGTGGGGCGTGTCGGCCGTGAGGATTTCGCGGGGATTCCCGGGTGAGCCATGGCACACCAAGACCTTCAGGCCTTCCAGATCGAGGGTACGCGTCTTCCGCCAATCGCGGATGTATTCCAGGTTCTGACTACTCAGGTTTTCGTGGGACCATCGCAGTTTTTCCAGGAGATCGGCATCGAGCTGGCGAGCGAGGGTCGACTGTTTTCGCGAATATCGGACGGCCAGCCGGTCGAGATTGCCCTGTACACAGGTGACGTTAAACCGGGTGAGCAAGTCCATAATGGCATTGCCTCCCCGCTGTCCTACGACGGCATTTCCGGTGTGTAATATGGTCATTATCCCGGTCTCTTCGATAGCCTGCAGGGTGCGCTCCAGGGCGGCATCGTGCCCGTCGATACTGCCGATTGCGGCGAAAATCATGAAAAATATCCTTTACGCAAAAATAGTCGGATGGCGGCTGCGATCCGGTGATGGGCACTATACGCGCTCTGGTTCGGTGCGTCAATTAAAATGTAACCTGTTGAAAATAAACGGGTTGTGAATTTGAAATCAAAAAACGTATCCGCCGAAATCGTATTAGCCCCGTAAAATAAGGCTGAATCGAGCCCGAATTTTTTTTTAACCTTGAAAATAGGGCTTGACAAATCAGTATTTGAACGGTAATCAATAGGGTAGTTCATGACGAAGCGTTTGGCAATGCCAGATCGTGTTTCCGCTGTTGGAAAGCGCACGGGCGACGCCATGACACGTGAGTGACAACAATAACAGGAGAAACATCACATGGCATTCAAGAAAGCAAAGCCGACCGACAAGCCGTTGACCAAGGCCAAAGTCATCGAGTCCCTTTCCGAAGAAACGGGCTTGGCCAAAAAAGACGTGACCAGCGTGCTGACGGCACTGACGGAACTTTCCTACGCCCAGGCTGGCGTTGGCTTCACGATTCCCGGCATGGGTAAATTGGTCGTGCAGGCGCGCAAGGCCCGCAAGGGACGTAACCCCAAGACCGGCGAGACCATCAAGATCCCCGCGAAGAAGGTGCTCAAGTTCCGCATCGCCAAAGCAGCGAAAGACGCGATCACGCCCCCGAAGAAGTAGTCGTGATCCCAAACCCATTTATGCAGTAAACCCGGTTTCCTTTTATGGAAACCGGGTTTTATTGTTGGGACGGGGCCGTGGTTACTTACTTGCCCTGGTTTTTGAACAGGTAGATGCCTTCCTTGCCGGGGGCCAGGATGTCTTTCCATCCGTTGCCGTCGATATCCTCCACCCAGAAGTAGATACCCGAGCCACTGGCCTTGTCCGCGGGGCCATAGTCGATGACGTGCCGTTTCAGCGGGAGGCTGTTCAACGGGTAGTAGTAGAGCCCGACCGGCTCGGCCGCGCCGGGGTCGTTGCCGTTGTGGGCGTGATACCGCTTGCCGGTGATCAGTTCCGGTGACCCATCGTTATCGAGGTCGGCCAGGTGGATGACGTGGAATGGGGAGCGGTCCGTTTCGATGTCGTGCTTGGTCCAGGTGCGCTTGCCATCGGCCATGCCCTGCTCCAGCCAGGCGAGGCCATAGTCATGGCCCTGGCCCACGATGAGATCGTTCTTGCCGTCTTTGTTCATGTCGTACACGAGGACGGGGATACTGGCTTCTCCCAGATCGAGTTCGGGGTGGAAGGTCCAGGGTTCGTCAAAAGGCTTTTCCGGCGCTTCCAGCCAGCCTTTGGGGATAATCAGGTCGCCCCGACCATCGCCATTGATATCGCCGAAGCCCAGGCCGTGGCCC
Organism: Candidatus Hydrogenedentota bacterium; assembly: GCA_030432675.1. Taxonomy (GTDB): domain Bacteria; phylum Hydrogenedentota; class Hydrogenedentia; order Hydrogenedentales; family JAEUWI01; genus JAEUWI01. The sequence continues at coordinate 6,894 of JAUIMA010000204.1, forward strand.
TGCTTTTCGCCATAGATATCGACGCGGCGAAATTTTCCCGTGCCCTTCCCGGCATCATCCCGCTCCAAGACAAAGAGTACCACGCCATCGTTGGGCAGATTGGGCACGACTTCCATGTGGCCATCGCCGTCGATATCCCAGAAGCAGCCGCGCTCCACATTGCCGACAGTGTCAATCTCATGGGTGACCCACTCGACGGTTTTTCCCTGCGGGTTTTCGCGCCACTGAACTTTTTTCGCAAACCAGCCGCCCGTCACGATGTCGAGATAGCCGTCGCCGTTGACGTCCATGGGGAAATTGGAGAAGTCGTCGAAGTAGGTGCTCTGCTCGAGGATGGTGGCAATCTTGTGGGATTGGGTGAAATCGGGTCCGGGATGCCAGTATTCGCCCGACACGATGTCGAGGACACCGTCGTTATTGATGTCGCAGATGGTACCGGCCTCGTAGGTGCCGGTGCCGATACGCTGGCGTTCAAAGGAAAGTTCGGCGGCAGGTGCCGTGCTCTGAAGCACGGTGAGGGCCAGGCCCGCCAAGGTGGTGTGGAGTAGGGGGGATTTCATAGGGGAAACCTTTCTGTTTTACGGAGCGGCAATTGGGACCGCATGGTGCGTCGGCCATGATTCACCACAGGCGCGGACTAAATCAAGTAGGAGGTCTGGCGTAAAGCCAAAGACGTTTATTCTGTCCTATCCGTTCCACCAAGTCGTCGGTCAATTTTCCCCTGGGAGGGAAGTCTTATCTCGAGATTCCTTGGGGCTCTCGCACGAAACTCAATGACGTATCGGGATTATTCAGATGCGTCGAAGGTCGGGAGTTTTGCCCCGTTCCCGGAGTTTGCTACAATGCGAATTCTATGAACGGGTGCGGTTCCGCGCAGGCGCGGTGATCTCCCTGTATGGCAATGGAGGACATGGTACCACCATGGGTCTAATGACATCGGAAATATCGTCCAAGCATCTGGTGCCCCTGTGCCGCCAGATGGCCACCAGCTATGATGCGGGCCTCCCCATTGTGCGTACGCTGGAGATGATGTCGGACAATGCCAAGGACCGTCGTTCCAAGCAGGTGTTTCGCGCCATGGCCGAAGATGCCCGGGCCGGCACGACCCTCGGGGAAGCGGCACGGAAGCAACAGAAGTATCTCCCCCGTTTTTTTATTGAGCTTATCCATTCCGGCGAACTGGGTGGCCGCCTCGACGTCATGTTGCGGGACCTCGCGAATTATTATGAAGACCGTCTTTCCATGCAGCGCAGCATTGTGGGGGCCATGGTCTATCCGGCCATTCAGTTGACGGCAGCCTGGTTTCTCGGCACCTTTGCCCTGGGGCTGGTGGGCAAGATTAACCTGGAGTCGGGAAAGGCCCTCGATATCGGAGCATACATCCAGGATTACCTGCTGTTTCAGGGCTTTTCCATGGGGATCGTGGCGGTGGCGATGGTGGTGTTGGTGGTCCTTTCCCGGTTGGGCGTCTTCAAGTTCAGCCTGGGTCTGGTGCTGAATTATATCTGGCCCCTGAGCACGGTGAATCGCAAGTTTGGTCTGGCCCGTTTCTTTCGCAGCTTTTCGCTCCTGGTCGGTAGCGGGATGAATATCAAATCCTGCATTGGTAACTCGGCGGCCATTTCGGGCAATCCGTATATCGAAAAAGATTTGCTGACGGCCATCCCCCGTGTGGCCGAAGGTGCGACGCTGGTGGAAGCCTTTGCGCCCTGCCGTAGCCTTACGCCCATGGCGCGCGAAATGCTCGAAGTGGGCGAGCGCTCGGGTGAGCTGGAGAATTCGCTACGTAAGGTGGCGGAGTATTATCTGGAAGAGGGAAAGCATGCCGTCACGGTGGCCAGCCGCATCATGGGCGTGCTCATTGTGTTGGCGGTTGGTGGTCTCATTGGCTATATAATTATTTCATTCTATATGCGCCTGTGGAGTTCCTTTGACGGGATTTTATAACTGGTGCCACGAATTGTGCGATACCCCGTTGCGGGTGTCATTTAGTCGTAGTATTTCGTAACAGGACAACATATTTGAGAATGAGGGCCACTGACGGCCCCGTCATCAGGAGGTAGTAACGCCATGACCCAGGAACACGACGATACGCAGCAGGAGCCGAAGGACTATACCCGCCATATCTGGATAGGCGTTCTGATCGCATTTGTGGTGATGATTCTTGCCATATCGCTCCAGAAGGCGCCGGTACCGAGTACGTCGGTGGTGACGACCAAGCATATTCTGGTTCGCTACAATCTCGCGGACCCGTCCGATCGTGCCCGTGCGCTGGAGCGTATTCAGGAAGCGCGGGAGCGGATCTTGAATGGCGAGTCCTTTGAAGACATGGCCGCTGAATATTCAGAGGACCCTGGTAGCGCGAGCAAGGGGGGCTACATTTCGCCCCAACCCAAGGGCACCTTTTCCGAGGCCTATGAAAAATATGCGTGGAGCGCGCCACTCAACGAGTTAAGCGAAATTGTCCAGACCAGCCACGGTTTTCATATCCTGGTGGTGACGGATCGTTACGTCTCTGAAGGCGACCGCTACGAGAAAGAACTGGATCAACGGGTTCGTGAAGAGCGCGCGGCCGACGCACCCCCTTCGGCGGTGCAGGAAGAAACTACGGCTGAATAAGCCCGAAACGCCTTGTGAATAACGGGATGGCTCCTTGTCGGGCCATCCCGTTTTTTGCTTAATAGCCTTCGGGTGTCTTGGCGTAGAGGCGGGAGAGGGTCTGGATAACCGTCGGGCCGTTGACCCAGTCCCCGAAGAAAAGGGTCATGAAGGTGAGGATGGCGGACTCCAGGGGGGTCGTGACGCCTTCCTGGGCCAACTGGGGGCGACGCCCCAGCGCGCGAATGTGAGACATGGTTTGAGCTTCCTTCTTGTAACGAATAGGGGACTGTGTTCAGGGGCCAGCATAGCATGTGGGTCCCGGTGGGTTCACGACACGGGGAAGGTCTTCCCCGTCTCGTGGCCACCAGCGATGGATCAGGCGGTGACCCGCTGAAGGATGCGCAGGCTGCGGGGAGCCAGGGTATAGACCGACGCGGGGCTGTCTGCGTCATCGGCTTTCCAGCGGTCGGTTAGGCGCAGTTCCACGGGGCTCCGCCCGTAATTGGCGACCACCAGGTAGAGTTCCTGGTTGGCGAAGGCTGAGACCACCACATTCTCCGGCACGGGGGTGGTGAAAAAGTCGGAGTCCTGAATTTCCAGATAGGCCTTTGTGC
>JAUIMA010000205.1 GCA_030432675.1 Candidatus Hydrogenedentota bacterium
ATTCAGGCCGCCAATGACCCGACGGTGCGCCCGGTTAGCGGCCAATTGATTTTCGAGAAGCTGGGTAGTACCGTAAAAGAATTGGTTGTGTTAGCACGCGACAGGCATGGTATTGTAAACGGGGAAGGGCGGGAGGATGTCTTTTCACACGTGGAACACTTTTTAAGCCGGGCACCCCACCATGGGATCGTCCAGATCGCGGAGCAGGCAAGCGTCCCGTCGTCGCATGAATAGTGGAAAAAGCTGGTCAAGGGAATTCGTTGACAGTTTCTTTCTCCTTATGTTACCGTGATCACTGGATTTAGCACGATTGTGGGCAATCGGTGCCCGATAGGTTTTCGTAGTTTCGAAGACCACTTCGTGGGTAACTCCATTACGGGGTACGGCTACATCAGCAGGTTGTTGGACCCGAGTCCGAACAGGGGCCGGGAAAGGTGGATAAGGAAAGTCATGACTGGCACAACGTATATCATTCGATTCGGTGTCGTTCTCACTATGGTGCTGGCCTCGACCCATGCGATGGCGTGGGGTCCTCGGGCACAGCGGACCATCACGGGAATGGCGATGCAGGTAATTCAACACAAGTATCCGGACACCTTCCGCCCCGGTGACGCCAATTATGAGGCCGATGTGCTTCGGGGTGCCGAGGCGGGCGCGGCCATCATTGCGGAAACGCTTCCGATTCACTCGGAAGAAGAAGCGATTCAGGCCGTTGGTATCCAGATTCAATTGCTGCGCGATATCCGTCCTTCGGGTGCGGGTTCCTACTTCGCCTTTCGCATGGGAGCCCTTTCCGCCCTGATCTCGGATATTTTCCTTCCGTATGGACTGGCTTGGACCCCGCAGGAAGAGGCCATGCAGATGAAAGTTGAGGCAGATATCAACGATCATCTGAAGGAATTCGAGTATATCAACTCGAGTGCGAAGCGGACGGCGATCGCCAATGTCGATCAACATTTCCGCGCGCAATTGGCCTTTTATGGGGACAATGAGATGCTCATCGCCGATGACTATCGTCGCGGTCGGGGCTACGATGGGTTTCTCAAGGAAAGCGTTGCGACCTACTTCGCCAAGGCCGTAGAGTCGTCGGCTGACGCCTGGTACACCATCATCCGCCCTCAGCCCAGTGACCTGAGCAGCGCGGTGACTGGTTCGTTGATGGAGCAGTACTACGTGGAAGAAATTGCGTATCTGCTCTCCGAAAAAGAAAACTTCCACCAGGCCGGCGTGGTTTACGAAAATCTTTCGGAACTCGCCCCCTCGGATCCCGAAGTGTTTGAAGCGATCGCAGACCACTACTACGCCTTCGGAACCCGCCAAAGCATTGAGCGGAGTGTCAAGGAATGGCGCAACGCCTATGACCTTGGCGGCCCGGGCCGGGAACGTGTTTCTGGCAAGCTGGCGGCCCACTATCTGAAGGAAGGCCGTGATTTTCTGGCGGAAGCAGAGGAAAAAGGCAAGGGCGAAACCGAACTGCCCAGCGCCCTGGCCTCCTTCCAGCAGGCCCTGCGCTTTGACCGCACCAGTGAAGTGGCGGTGGACCTGATTCAGGAAACCAATAAGCGGAAGAAGGAACGGGACGAACATCGCAGCATGATCGTCAACATTATCGCCCAAGCCGAGACTGCCCGCGAAGACGCGGAAAACAACGGCACCGGGGGTAACTTCGGCCTGGCGATTAAGGGCTACCAACAGGTCATGAGCCTGCTGCAAGGCGTGGACGATGAGTTTACCGACCAGTTCGATCTGGCCGAAGAGATGAAGCGAAACATCACCCAGAGCATTTCTTCCACCATCGGAGACGTCCAGGAGCAAGCCAGCGCAGCCATCGAGCAGGGCGAGCGTTTGGAAGAGACCCACAAATACGAGGAAGCCATTCGGGAATACGAGCGGGTACCCGTAATCGTAACCGTCATTCCCGATGACCACACGGCCAGTGCGAAACAGGGCAAGCTTGATGCCATTGCCTTGGCCGAAGCAAAGATTGCGAAAGCCCGCAGTGCGAAGACCGCCTACGAGCAGTCAATGCAGAACGCAGGGGGCCGTCCCGCTGCACCGGGTGCTGCCGCGCCTGCCCCCCGCGCCGGTGGACGTGACCGCGACCGCGAGTAAGTAGCGGCCTTAGTCGATATATAACTATGACGCCCCGGCTCGAGTCAATCGAGCCGGGGCGTTTTCTCTGGTAAATAGAAGGTGCTCAGGGGAAATCAGGTTGTGGCTACGGTTGCGCCCGTTGCCAGGTGCATGATGTCTTCCTGGGATGCGGCTCCCCGCTGCAACTCACCTGCGATGTGGCCCTCATGCATCACCAGTATGCGGTCGCACATACCCAGAATCTCGGGCAACTCACTGGATATCACCAGGATCGCGACACCCTGCCGGACCAGCTCATTCATGAGCTTGTAAATCTCGACCTTCGCACCCACATCGATACCCCGAGTCGGCTCATCAAAAATAAGTAGCCGTGACTCCGTATAGAGCCACTTGGCCAGAACCACTTTCTGCTGATTGCCCCCCGAGAGGTTTTGCACGATTTGCGCGCCACTCGGGGTCTTGATGGCCAGCTCGTGGATATACTGCTCCGTCACGCTCCGCTCTTTCTTGCGATCCATAAAGAGGCGGCCCATGAGGGCTTTCAGATTGGCCAAGGTCGTGTTTTCCGCCACCGACATGCCTAAGACCAGCCCCTGACCTTTACGATCCTCTGTGAGGAGCCCAATGCCCCGTGCAATGGCATCGCGCGGGCTGGTGATCTTCACTTCCTCGCCGTTGAGATACACGGTGCCCCGGTCTATCGGGTCCGCCCCGAAAATGGCCCGTGCCACTTCGGTACGCCCCGCACCAACCAGCCCCGTCAATCCCACAATCTCGCCTTCGTGCAAGGCAAAACTGATGTCTTCAAAATGGCCCCTGCGCGTGAGACCTTCGACCCGTAGACGCTCCTGGCCGACTGGAAAAACTTCTTTGGGAAACTCGTCTTTCAGTTCCCGGCCGACCATTTGCTGAATAATTTCTTCGCGGCTCAGGTCGCACAAGTCTTTGGTCACAATGTGAGCCCCATCGCGCATGATGGTGGCACGGTTCCCGATTTCAAAAATCTCTTCCATACGATGGGAGATGTACACCAGTGCAATCCCCTGGTGTTTCAGGGTGCGAATCAAGGTAAACAGCGCATCCAGTTCGTGGTCTGTCAATGTGGCCGAAGGCTCGTCCATCACGATGATTCGGGCCTCGATCGACAAGGCTTTGGCAATTTCAACCATCTGCTGCTGGGCGATACTCAGCTCGTGGACCGGCCGTCGCACATCCAGCTTCACACCGATGCGCTTTAAAATGGCTTCTGCGTCGGCATAGAGGCGGGCCCAGTCAATGATGGGTGACTTCCCTTTCACCGGCTCCCGTCCCAGGAAAATATTCTCTGCCACGCTCATATAGGGGCTGAGGTTGAACTCTTGATAAATCATGCTGATGCCCAACTCCTGGGCATGCAGGGGAGATTGGATGGTCACCGGCTCGCCGTCGAGGAGGATTTCGCCCTCATCCAGTGGTTGTGCCCCTGCCAGAATTTTCATGAGAGTCGATTTGCCCGCGCCATTCTCGCCGAGCAGACAGTGAACTTCCGCCGGTCGGAGCGATAAGTGGGCCTCGTTCAGCGCGAGGACTCCCGGAAATCGCTTTGTGACACCCTTAAGCTCCAGAATAAATTCACCCATGCTCACCTCGACCCGAATTGGTTGTCTCTTGTGCTCTATTGCCTCGTTGGACCCGAAAACTTCGACCCCAGACGCTCTTCGCGATTATAACGAAGGGCTCAGCGACATACAAAAGGCTCGTTCCACCTTTTTTCTAATCGGGTCGCCCTTAGCGTGATGGCCGTGCCTTCATGAGGGCAAATTGGGCGTTTCTGGACGCGACTTTTTGTTAACGCTTGATAGGAAATGGAGTTATATTCTCCAAATCGAGCAGATCGAAGCAATGAATCGAAAAAAAAGACCAATTACTATTGACTTTTTGGACAACTTTCGTGTAAGCTACTCCGCAAGGTCTGGTGATTGTGGGAAAACTATACACCACATCATGCAGTAACATTATTAGCGTAGCGGATGTAACGTTTGCACCCTACGTTGGTAAGGTATGGTGAAAGCGCTCTGGAGGCGTTGACACTAGAAGTACGGAACAATCAAGTTACTAAAGGAGAAACGACATGAATCAAAACGGTATTCTGAACGGTATTGCTGGCGCAGTTGCAGACGGTTTCCTGGTTAGCCTTACGGCTTTCATCACGGGCCTCATCCTTGGACTGCTGAACCCGATCCTTACGGGCATCGGCTTCCCCGCCATCGAAGCCTAAGATCTAGTACGATTACAAAGCCGCCTGTGCAGTCCCTGTGACTGCCTCAGGCGGTTTTTTTGTGTCTGGATGGTGACTGACGTCCCCGATGTGTGCGTGGGTGTGGGGAGCGGTCGTAGCGCAATCTATGATGATTGCGAGTGCGTGGGATAGGCGTCTCGCCTGTCACGTGGCGATGTTGAGAAGGGGGACGGCCCCGACGTCTGATTGGGGTAGTGCACTGTTGTCCCGTTGCATGGCTATTTCTAGGGACGGAGATTGTGTGGGATAGGCGTCCCGCCTGTCACGTGGCGATGATGAGAAGGGGGACGGCCCCGACGTCTGAGTGGGGTGGTGAACTGTGGATTGATCTATTCTCGCCACGCCGTAGTTGCGGGTGCGGTGTCGTTAACTGCGTCGGTGCAGTCCCCGCCATCCCTGCTCTCAGCAGATAGTGGTGGCCCGGGGGAAGGAGCCCAACACTTTCAGGCTGTGTACTTGCTCTTCCAGGTGGGTGATGACGGCCCGAACCTTGTCGTCGTCGATATGGCCCAGCAGATCGATGAAAAAGACATACTCCCAGGCTTTTTTCTGGGACGGGCGCGACTCAATTCGGGTCAGGGAGATGTCCGCATCGGAGAAGGGCGTCAGCAGGCTGAAGAGGGCACCCGGTTTGTCCTTAATAGACACCATGAGCGAGGTCTTGTCATCGCCGGTGGGTTTCACGATTTGTCGCCCTAAGACCAGGAAACGGGTGAAATTGTGGGGCGCATCTTCTATCCGCTCAGCGGCGAGCCCCAGGCTGTAGGTCTCGGCGGCCATTTTGCTCGCTATCGCGGCCGCACCCGCTTCATTGGACGCGCGCCGGGCGGCTTCTGCCGTGCTGGACGTCTCAATGAGCTCTGCCATCGGCACGTTGGCCCGTAGCCAGTTGCGGCACTGGAGCAGCGCATTGTCTTTCGAGTAGACCCGTTTCACCTCACCCAACGGCGTGTTGGAAAGGAGGTTCTGCGTGATGTGGAGCATGATCTCGTTGATGATTTTGAGATCCGACGTGATAAAACGGTCTTGCGTATCACTCACCGAGCCGCCCATGGAGCTTTCCACGGGCACAATGCCGTAATCGATGCGCCCGCGCTCCACTTCTGTAAAAATATCCGAAAAGGATGGGAGGGGGTGGTATTCGGCTGAGCCGCCGAACACGTTGGTGGCCGCCATGTGGCTGAAGGTGTCCCGAGGTCCCAGAAAGGCCACGCTGATGGGCCGTTCCAAGGCGATCATGGCGCTGATGACCTCGCGATAAATGGCCTGCATGGCCGTATCGGGCAATGGACCGGCATTGAGGGCCGCCAGTTTATCCTTCACCGCCTTCTCGCGCTCGGGCACATAGATGGGGGCATTGGCCTCTTTCTTGATATCGCCAATCTTCTGGGCGAAGCCTGCCCGTTCGTTCAGCAGACGTACGATTTCTCCGTCGATGCGGTCTATTTCATTGCGACATTCTTCTAACATCAGCGGCCTTTTCCTTCTACGATTTCCAGGGGGGCCATGTTGGCCAGCAACATGGCGGTTCGTCCCGTACTGAAACGAACCCGTACTTTCAGTTTGGCACCCGAACCCGCTGTGTACATTACCGTACCCGGGCCGAACTTTGCATGTCGGACGCGGGTGCCCACCTTGTAGGCCCCCTCCGGAGCCGGCTCCGAGGTGCGGGAGGGGGGCGCTTTTCGCGGGGCGGCCCGTTTCTTTTCGTTCAGGGGATCCAGGCGATCGGTGCCGGCCTCCCCAATGAAGCGGGAAAGCCGCCGATTGTTATGGGTGCGCCCATAGATCATGCGTGATTCGGCCGCAGACAACACCAGCCCTTTACGGGCGCGGGTCATGGCCACATAGCAAAGACGGCGTTCTTCCTCTAAGTCGGCTTCTTCATCAAAATCGACGCCAAAGGGAAGCAGTCCCTCTTCCAGGCCGATGAGGTAGACATAGTCGAATTCCAGCCCCTTGGCGCTGTGACACGTCATGAGGGTCACGGCTGGAGCCTGATTGTCCCACCCGTCCACATCGGAAAGGAGCGAAAGGTCCTGCAAGAAGGGCAAGAGCCCTTTGCCGCCTTTCGCATCGTGGGCACTGCATGAAACCACAAACTCGTCCAGTGTTTCGAGGCGGGTGCGGTAATCTTTCTCATCACTCTGCTGAATGAAATCGCGGTACCCGGTCTCGTCCAGGAGCTTTTCTACGAGAGGCCCCAGATCACCGCCTTTGGACTCAATCGCCAAATCGTCAATCAGTTGGACCAACTCCGCAGAGGCTTTCCGTGCACGTCCGGGCAGGGTTTCATCCAGTTCGATGTCCCGCATGACCTGGAGCAACGTGCACTTGCGAACCGTGGCGTACTCTTCCAGGCGCTGCTGGGTGGTGGCACCAATGCCTCGGGCTGGCACGTTGATGATACGCCGCAGGGCTTCGTCATCATCGGGATTGGCGAGAATCCGCAGATAGGCCAGTACATCTTTGATTTCTTTACGGCTGTAAAATTTGATGCCGCCGACAATGGTGTAGTGGAGGCCCTTGCTCAGCAGGGCATCTTCCATCAGCTTTGCCTGGTTATTGGTCCGATAGAGAATGGCCACATCCGCCGGGGGATAATCGTTCTTGATGATATGCTGCAGCACGAAGCGGGCCTCATCCTCGCCCGTTTCCGCGCGGTAGAAACCGACCCGATTTCCCGTGTCGTTGTCCGTGCGGAGCTTTTTTCCGAGACGATTGACGTTGTTTTTCACTACGTTATTCGCCACATCGAGGATGGCCCGGGTGCTGCGGTAATTCTGCTCCAACCGCACTACCGTGGCCTCGGGGAAGTCCTCCGAGAAGTCGAGAATGTTATTGATATCCGCTCCGCGCCACGAATATATGCTCTGATCTTCATCGCCCACGGCAAAAATGTTGCCATGGCCTTCGCAGAGGAAGCGGGCGATTAAATACTGCGCGCGGTTGGTGTCCTGGTACTCGTCGATGAGCACATGGCGGTAGCGGCGCTGATACTTTTCCCGCACCTCCGGGTGATCGCGGAGAATTTTTACGGTCAATACCAACAGATCATCAAAATCGACGGCAGCGGCCGCCTCCAGTGCGGCGTGGTAGGCTGTCCAGAGATGGCGGTAGCTTTTTTCCTCCTCCTCCTCCGGCTCGGCATCCATATCGGGGCCTTCCACGTCCTGCTTGAGCCGACTGATCCAATTGAGGGCATCCCGTGGGGATACTTTTTCCAGATTGGAGGGGAGGTCTTTCACGAGCCGTTTCATCAGGCTCAGCTGATCGGCGCCGTCAAAAATCGTGAAATGACGTTTGCGGCCGAGTACTTCCATCTCCCGGCGGAGCAGGAAGAGTCCGAAACTGTGGAAGGTGCCCAGCCAGGAAGCGACCCGATCGACATCGAGCCGCTGCTGGCGCCGCTCCTTCATTTCGGCGGCCGCCTTATTGGTAAAGGTGAGCGCCAGAATGAAGCGGGGGTCAATGCCCTGTTCTTCCACCAGCCAGGCCATACGCTCAATAATGACACGGGTTTTCCCGCTTCCGGCACCGGCCAGCACGAGATTGGGGCCATCGGGTGCCGTTACGGCGGCCTGTTGCTCTGGATTTAATGAAATCATGGGGTACTACCTGATTAATGGAGGGGGTGCCGGGAGCGGCGCAGCTATGATCCTACGGTAGCCACAGGGTGAATTCAAGTTGCTGTTTACGTTTCAGCTTGCTACCATGGCGCCACACAGTAGACCCGCAAATTGCTACAGGAGAACGGGATGTTGAAGCGTATTGCAGTGATTGGTGACGCCAGCGCACACGAAGCCCTGATCGAAGCCGCCGACGCCCAGGGGGCCCAATTGAAATTTGCGGATGCGGGTGGGGTCGTACCCCCCGGTAGCAACGCCGTATTGGGCCCCATAGACACGGATGCGCTGTCCGCCGCAGTGGCCGTTGCCACGGCTAACGAGGGTTTGATGTTGCTATTGGCCGAAGCGGTTGACTGTCGCGAAGGACGGGTGCAGGGCTCGGCTGAACGGCTCCAGGATCATGCCGTCCGTTTTGGGCAGGCGCTGGATCTGGATGCCGATGAAATATCGGCTCTGGCGCGGGGTGCCCTCTTGATTGATGTGGGGAAAATTCAGCTCAGCAACGACGTATTGATGAAAAAATCAGTGCTCAGTTACGACGACTGGCTGCTGTTGCAGGCCCACACCACCATGGGGGCCGATATGTTGGTGGCCCATGGGATCCATACTGACGTGGTTGAAATTGTGCGCTACCACCACGAATGTTGGAATGGGGAAGGCTACCCCGAAGGTCTGGAAAAGGATGCGGTCCCCAAACTGGCCCTCATGATGAAGATTCTCGACGTCTATTGTGCCATGACGAGTCCCCGCCACTATCGCAGCAGCCACGCGACACACGACGATGCGGTGGCGCACTTATTGGAAGAGCGGGGCGAGCGCTTCAACGCAGAGCTCGTTGACGCCTTTATTGCCCATAAGATCGGGCAACCCTTTGTGCCGGCTTGAGCGCCACAACGATCCGCCTACACCTCTTCCCAATCCACGAAGACACCGATGAGTTCGCATTGGGTGCATTCTGCGCCCACATAGACCCAGCGGGCGTGTTCTCCCGTGCTGTCGAGGGTATAACCCACCATCAGACAAAACACATCGTGCTCACAGGCGCAAATGTTTTGCCCTATGTCTTCCAGAAAGTCTGCCGTATCGTAAATGGAGAAGTTCGCTTCGCATGCGCTGCATACGGCCAACGCGCCACCGACCTTCTCATCGGAAAAGAGGGTAAAGGTTTCGGAGCCACAGTCGCAGACCAGGGCGTCGAATACCGTCGCGGCGTGGCCGTCTTCCGTGCTTACCCGAACTATTTCGGCTTTTAATGCTTCAGTTTTCATGGGACTGCCTGTCACGGGGTTGGGTCGATGGAACGGGGGTAGCTAGTGGTCTGAACTGTAGTTGAAGGCTTTTATTCTTGCGTAAAATGAATCGGGCTTTCAGCCCTGTCCATAATTTTTTGTTCTTATTCCTGGGGCTTCGCCCCAGGCTGATATGGGGCGCGCCTTTGGCGCTGAAAAAATCGTCTTTGCCGTTTCTCTTTTTTTAGGGCCAACGGCCCGGCAACATACCAGCATGGGGCGAAGCCCCATGTTTTCGGGCCGCTTCATCCACAGAGGGCTGAAAGCCCGTCTCATAGAACATCGCTACAACACACATCGGTTTCCAAATCTATTCTTGCCCAGCGGAAAGGCGCTCAATAATGGCCCATCTGCTTAGTTCAGACCACTAGTTCAAGTCTGGCCATACTCCGCCGCAGGGACTTTGGGTGGCACGGGCAGGCACTCACGCTTGCCCGTGACGAGTCTTCGTATCCAAAAGTGTCCATAGGCCCTGTATTAAGAACACCATCTTCGGTTTACGTGCTATGAGTGTCTACAGCCTGTTTGAGTTTTTACACAGGCAAACCCTACCGAGCCTGCCCGTGGCACCCAGACAGATCCCTTTTGGCACTCAGGCCAATTTAGTGATTTGAATTACTTTTTGGAAGGTCCCCTCCGGAGAGGGGAATTGTCCGGGAGGGGCAGATGAAAGGGACTAACGAAATGTCCCCCTAACGTTGAAGCGATCCACTACCGAGGGCCGTAGCCCGCCTTTGCTGTCCCGTCATCGTTTATTTTGTCACAGGACCACAGCAGCCCCTTCGCCACGATATGCATCCATTCGTCAATTTC
>JAUIMA010000206.1 GCA_030432675.1 Candidatus Hydrogenedentota bacterium
CAGCAGCGGAATATTCCGGCGGGCCTTGTGATGGGGGTCCGCCACCGATTGGTCATAACCCGCGTGATCGACCACGACGCCCGTTGACGCCACGTTCTCGCGCACCCCGGTGGAAACCAACTGCTCGTGGATGGCACCACGAAATTCGAAGCCCGCCCGGGGGAAAAAGCGTTTCACATGACCGCGCACCACACTGCGCTCTGCACCGTGGGTCGTGGGGCTTACATGCTCAATGGTCCCCACGGTGCCCTGGGGCTGAAATTGGATAAAGTCGAGCAAGAGACGCCGGGCACCCGCCGGATCACGGACCACTTCATCGGCATCCACCGACAAGACCCAATCGCCCGTCGCAAAGGCCAGGGCTTCGTTACGGGCCCGCGCAAAATCACCGTGCCACTCGATTTCATGGATGTGCTCGGTCCACACCTGTGCCAACGCCACCGTGTCATCCTGCGACCCCGTGTCCGCCACGATAATTTCATCGGCCACTGCGCGCAGGGCCTCGAGACAGGCATTTATACGCGTCGCTTCATCTTTGACAATCAATACAGCACTGATGGTGGGCATGGTTCTGAGAATTCCCTGGCGGCAGACGCCCTGCGTTGGTCATTGGGCATAGTAGAGAGTGCCTGCGACCCAAATCAAACGGGCCCGCTCGTCCTGCCCCATGTCGAAATAAAAGCCCCCGGCCAGTGGCCGGGGGACGTTGCACTACGTGTTGAGGTCCTGAGGACTACAGCATCTCTGTATCCAGATCGAACGTATAGGTCGCTTCACCCTGAAGGTCACAGCGGGTAAGCCATTCGCCCTCGGGGGAGACGACGCCGCTTGGGGCGTTTATCGGTCCGTTATTACTCGCAGCATTGGCCGTGATAATAAAGCAGCCGCTTTCTTTCGCGCGTACTTTCAAGTTCGCCTCATGGTATTCCGCGTAGAAGGGGTCACAGCCCGAGTTGATACTGTGAAAAATAAATCGCGCGCCCTTCTGGCCCAATTGATAACTTAAGCGCCGATCCGGATAGGGACCCGTGCCGGGCGTCACCCAGAGGTCATTGCAAATCAGGCATCCAAAGTTTACCTCGCCATGCTGAAAGGTACGGAGCTCATCTCCGGGGCGGCACCACTCCCGATCCTGCTCTGTGGGTATCAGTTTTTCCTGGGTGCCGAGAAGCGATCCCTCATCGGAAAACACGCGGGATTGAATGTAGGTGTGGCCATCAATGCGGGCACCGGTACCAACAATGGCGGTTACGTAAGATTGACGGCAGGCCGTGGCAATCTGGTTCCAGGCTTCTTCGGTGCGGGAATCGCTGAATTCGTTGTTGTAGCCCGTCAGGCTCATTTCGGGGAAGAGGATAAAATCACAATCGCTGCGTTTGATGTGATCCAGAATCTTCGGCAGGTTTTCCTTCTTGCTTGCTTCGACGCCCATTTGTACGCCAGTGACTCGAATAGTTGCCATAAGCCCATCCTCCTGTTACTGCATACGAAAGCCGGCGACTGGCCACCGAGCCGGGCACCGCCTCCCTGCAGATGGTTACAAACATGATCGTAACACACAATCACGGCGGCGGTCACCCGATTTCCACCGTGTTCGATCCATACTTACGCTCCAAACTTCTGCCAGACCGACACCACGCCAGCGACGGCAAAAAAAACGAGAATCACGACCAGCGCGCCATTGCTCCGCCATCGGTTTCGATGGGATGCCGGCAGGGCCGCATGGTTGTTAAGATAAAGAAGGGCCAGGGCGAGCAACGGCATGAATACCGCCCCGATGAGGCTGTAGTACTTGGCCAAGGCCTTAAAGTCCATGCCCAACACCGCCATCGGCAACACCGTCAACGCAATCAGATACCCCTTGTAGGCCCATGTCGCCGTTAGTGTGGAAAGGTGTTCCCCATTTGAACGACTGGAGAAACTCCGATAGTAAAAATCGGCAAAGAGATAGGGCACACTCTGCCAAACACCCAACAGGCTACTGAAAAAAGCTCCCCAGGCACCCACCAGAAATATCCACGCACCCACCGGGCCCAAGGCCCCCCGGAGGGTCTCCGTCAAGTGCACTATGAGCGCGGCACCTCCGCCATCACGGGTAAGCGCCTGGCTGCCTATCGCCACCATGGCTATCCCGAAAAGAGCCGTGAGACCATAGGCGATCCCCAGGTCTATGCGCATGATACGGGTGGCGTCTGCACCCCGCGAACCCGACTCATCCATCCAGTAGCCGTAGCACAATATCGTCAGGGTGCCGCCCACGCCACCCATGAGGGCCATGACCCACAAGAGAGACTCCCGACTCCCGTCGGGTATGGTTGGCACCAGGAGTCCGCGCAATACGGCACCGCCGTCAATGCCCAGACGAAAGGCCGTCACAATCACGGTGACAAACATGACGCCGATACACACGGCCATCACGCGCTCGAAAAGGCGAAAACCGCCGCGCCAAACGAGGAGGAAGCCTACCAGGCTGTGTACACATCCCCACCAGACTTTTCCGTTTACCGGATCGTCCACCAGCGGCACAATGGCCTGGGCCGCCACGCCACATGCCGACATAAGGGCCGACCCGACGTAGAGGCTCCAGTAGAGCAGAAAGAAGAGGAAGAACACCTGAAAAGGGCGGCCCAAGTATTGGATACACCCGTGCACCAGGGTCTGTCCGGTGCCCAACTGCCACCGGGCCAAGCCTTCGGTGAGCACGTATTTCAGCGCCGCCCCGACGACGACCGCCCACAGCACGGCCACACCGAGTTGCCCCCCGGTAAAGCTGGCCGTGGCCAGATCCCCGGCCCCTACGCCCGTCGCGGCGACGAGTATGCCAGGACCCCAGATAGCAAGCCAATTGTGTCGCGTCATGCCTTCATCATGCCACGGGGCGAATGGAAAACCCAAGGCCGTTGTATATTGCGGCAGGGGAGGTAATTTCGCGCCCAGTTGGGTAGAATGGAATCGACACCGTTGCACCACACTTTAAGACAAGGGAATCACCCCATGAACGTCATCGTCGATTTATGCCTCATACCCATGAACGCGGAGACCTCCCTCTCCCCCTACATTGCCGCCTGCCAGCGTATCCTCAAGGAAGCCGGTCTCTCGATTCGTCTCCACGCCTATGGCACCAATATTGAAGGCGAGTGGGACGCGGTCATGGCAGCGATTAAGGCCTGCCATGTGAAGGTCCATGCCATGGGTGCACCCCGTATCAGCACCACCATCAAGCTGGGCACCCGCGTGGACAAGGCCCAGTCAATGGATGACAAAGTAACCCACGTAGAAACGCTGCTCTCAGATGACACGGTCGTCTAGCGACCATTCGGCCCTAAAAGGAGATTCATTATGACCCAAGACGTTGCCCCGCCCCTTCCGAAATCCAGTTCCAATACCAAAGGCTGCCTTATCGGCTGCGCCATCGTGGCCCTTATCGGCATCGCCGGCACGGCCATCATCGGCTACAGTGTGTATAAGATGGGCGTCGGCGCCCTCGACGCCATGACAGAAGCGGAGCCCCGACCCATCCCCGAAGTCGTCATGACCGAGGAAGAGTCTACGGCCGCCACGGAGAAATTCGACGGCTTCAAGACCGCCCTGGAAACGGGCGCCAGCGAAGAGAAAACCTTCTCTTTCACCGGCCAGGAAATCAATACCATGCTTCGCGCCGACCCCGACATTCGCGCACTGGGTGAGTCCGTTTTCGTCACCATCGAAAACGGCGAAGTAAACGGTGAAATCAGCCTGAACCTCGGCAACGTCATTCCCTTCCTCGAAGGACGCTACGCCAATGGGGCTGCCACATTCTCTATTTCCGCCAGTGACGGACGCATGTACGTCTATGTCGAGGAGTTTCGGATGAAGGGTGAGAATGCCTCCTCCGAATTGCAGGACCAGTTGCGCCAGCAGAATCTCGCCGAAGAAATGAATACCGACCCCGAGTTCCAGCAGGCCATGACCCACATCGACACCATCGAAGTGGTGGAAGACAAAGTGGTCGTCACCCTCAAGTAAGATCTGTCCGAGACCACTAAAACGCCCCGCCCGTATGGCTATACGGGCGGGGCGTTATCTATTCTGAGGGATTTCGGTCGCCCGTGACGGCCCACAAAAGGAAACGGCAAGGGTGCCACCTTCACAGACGGGAGCGAAGCGAACGGCTTTGTGGGTGCATTGACACCGCACACCCAAGCACCTATCAAAAACTCAACAATGACTTTCGTGTGCCTGGAGCAACATAGACTTCGGGGCATGGAAGAGAGGTAACACGGGCGTCTCTCGGTCGGCATGCTTTAGGACGCCGTGCAGAATGGACGACGGCCGCAATTCGTATGTCCTTTTCGTGCCACGCGATGTCGAGCTCCGCGAGATTTCGTGTGCATGGAGCACTATAGAATCGACGCCATCACGGATGAAATTACGCGGGCATCTCCCCGTCGACACGCTTTGAGACACCCGCCTCAAAACGCCTTGGAGAGAAGAAACCGCCTGCCCTCCATGCACACGAAACCTCGTTGTACTCGGCATCGCGTGGCACGGAAGCAGGGATTCGATAGGATTTCACGTCGTACGAGAAAGTAAATACGCGCCTCAGGGCAAGGTGCAGACATCCGCGATAGCCGCGAGCGCCGCATCATGAAACACGCCATTTGACGCCAGCACGCCCGTATTCTTCAACAACTTCCGCCCCTGGCTGAAGTCCAGGTCCTTTCCGCGCAGGTCGGTAATCCGTCCACCTGCCTCTTCCAGGATGATGGCCCCGGCGGCCTGATCCCAGATGCATTCCTTGTAATCTTCCCGGCCCGGATTCAGCAAACGAAACAGCAGGTCACCTCCACCCACGGCCAAGACACTGTATTTGGCCTGGCTATCCATCCGTACCGGATCGGCCGTAACCCCCAGGGCGGCGTTCAACGCATCAATCTGACTCGCATTGGTGTGGCTGTCTTCTACCGAGCGCATGACCCGGGCGTCCGCAATGTTGCTGCGCTCCGAAACGTGAATCGCCTTAAACTCGCCACCCGCCACCGAGAGCCAGGACCCGTGACCCCGCTGGGCAATAAGGGTGACCCCTTTTCCCATATCCGGCGCGCAGCCTTCCCCAAGATTGGGGCAACCCAGCGCACCCAACTCCACCTGACCATTCTTAATAAGCGCAAACGCCACGGCATACTGACCGCCCCGCAAATAGCCTTTCGTCCCGTCGATAGGGTCCAGCGTCCAAAAGCAGTCATTGGGCTCGGCAGTGCCATAGTCGATCCAGTCACAGACGGACGATTCCGTCGCGTCCGCATCAAACTTCGCCACGAATTCCGCCACCAGCTTCCGCACTTCCGCGCCTTCGTCGGTGCGCAATTCATCGGCGGACTCTTCACCCACCAAGGCAACACCGGGTGTGGCCTGCTGCATGGCCCGGGCCGCCAGGGCCTGTGAAGCGAAATCCGCCACCGTCACGGGTGAAAGATCGTCTTTTGTCAGATTCCGGTCCGCCATCGCGGTCCGCACCTGCTGGGCCACATCCGCACCTTGCTGTACCACCTGGAGAGCCAGTTTCACTTCGGGCTGGGTCAAATCAATCATGTATACACGGTCCTTCTACTCATTCATGGGATAGCGCACCCCCGCAGCGTCCAGCGCGGGCCGACCCCGTGGTCATGCTCCAAACACCACGCCACAGAAGACACGGGTTTTATTGGTGAATACCCCCTACTTTCCGCTATTGTACCTGAGTAGAGGGGTCGGGTCCCACACTTCGAATAAGGGAAAAAAGCCGAATGGGCGATTTGGGATGGACAACTGGCCGGTTCCGGGGTATAAAATAAGGCCCTACGTGCCCCTACCCCAGATGCGGATAAGACCGCAAACAGGAGAGCTTCATTGGATATTGCACCGCAGCAAGACGCGTCAGAAAGTCTTTTCAACGCTGGAAACCGCTTTCTTCTCATTCTCATGGGGCAGCGCTATCTGGTATCCATACAAGCGTCAGATGATGACAGCATTTCCGTCAGCTTCCCCATCCGTGATTTTCCGGTAGAGGGGATGCACGTGGATATGGAGTTTCACGACACCGAAGGCTACACTCGCTTTGAGTCGGAGGTCCTGAAAGCGCCCGAAGCGCTGGGTGACAGCCTCGTGCTCCGACGCCCGCCGGAAGTCATCCGAAATTATCACCGGGGCTCTTGGCGCGTTCCCGTAGATTTCAAGGCCTCCATTAAGGGCCACGTACATCCCCGACGTCTCACCGTGCCCGTTATCAATCTGAGTACCGGTGGACTACTCCTCCTTTCCGATGCGCCCTTCGAAAATGGTGATATGCTGGAAGCGGTACTTCCCTTGCCTGAGCTAAAAGGGGAGGTCGTCACCTGCAAGGTAGTCCATCGCGCCGATGCAAGCCAATCGCTGGGTGGCCTGGTCCAAATAGGCTGCACCTTTGTCAGCCCCGATCCCACGCACATTCAAAGCATTTCAAACTACATCAAAGAACGCCTCAACGAGTTGGGGCCCGAGTATTCCCCACTGGGAAGCCACCGCACCGAAAGCGACGTGTAATCATCATGCGGCGGCATTTGGTCCTGACAAGTCTGCTGCTCCTCCCGCTTTGGAGTGGGTGGTCCGAAACGCAGGAAAAAGACGCCCCGCGCGAACCCCGTCTCGTCCCCTACAAGCAGTTGGCCGATGACGAAGCACTAAAGCTCCATGTCTTCACCCCCGACGGCCCGGCCCCGGAAGGTGGACGGACCGCGATCGTCTTTTTCTTTGGTGGCGGATGGATTACTGGAAAGCCCGAGCAATTCTACCCCCAGGCCCGCCATCTCGTGGAACGGGGCCTCCTCGCCATCTCTGCGGAATACCGCGTGAGTAGCCGGCACCACAGCACCGTGCGTGATTCGGTGGCCGACGCCAAGTCCGCCATGCGCTACGTTCGCAGCCACGCCGACGTCTTTGGCATCAACCCCGATAAGATCATCGCGGCAGGCGGTTCTGCGGGTGGTCACCTGGCCGCCTGCACCGGCATCCTTACCGAATACGATGACGAAAAGGACGATGCCACGGTCAGCCCCCAGCCCAATGCCATGATTCTTTTAAACCCCGTAGTGGATACCACCCCGCTGGGTTATCTGGGACGGCTCCTCCCCCCCAAGGGCGACAAGACCTTATCCCCCGTGCACCACGTGCGCCCCGGTCTGCCGCCCACCCTCGTCTGCCACGGCACGGCCGACATCGTCGTGGGCCATGAAAACGTGGAGCGCTTCCAGAAGGCCATGGAGGACGCCGGTAACCGCTGCGAGCTCAAGTCCTTCAAGGGCGCGGGCCACGGCTTCTTCAACCCCGGCCTCCTCTCCGACAAGGACTACCACGCCGTCGTCGCCGAGATGGATGCCTTTATCGATTCGCTGAACTGGTAAAGGGGTCGTCTGCCTGCTTCAACCAGACGGCCAATTGCCGCTGCAGGGCCGCCCTCTCCGTTGCATAGTCGCCTTCCCCCACAAGATTCTTCATCTGATAGGGATCAGCCTGGTTGTCAAAAAGACACATGGGCCCCTCCGGACCTTCCGCATAGGTGTAGCGCGCCGTGCGCACGCCGCGAAAGATGGGAGCCGGATGCGCGTTGCCCTTGGAGGCATTGTCCTTCGCGATGTGCATGATAAACTGGGCGTCCCGTTCCGGTGGTATCTCCCCGTTCATTACCACGCCGCTATAATCCTTGCCTGCACACCCTTCCGGTGCCGGGATACCGGCCAGCCCGCATAAGGTGGGCACCATATCGATAGCACCGATGAGGGCGTCATGCTGCACCCCCCGGGGCACATGCCCCGCTCCGTAGATAATCAGGGGGATACGCACCGATTCTTCATACGGTTGACGCTTGCTTCCTACGGCATGGGACCCGTGCATACTGCCGTGGTCAGAGGAATAAACGACGATGGTATTTTCCGCGGCACCCGCGCGCGCTATGGCCGCCAGGAGCCGGGCCAGTTCATCGTCTACCGCGCTGATGTGGGCGTGATAGCCTTCGTAGTGGGGCGATCCGTTCTTGGCAAAGATACTCCCTTCTTCCGCTTTGGGGAGGCGATAGTTCGGCCGAAATGGTAAGGAACCCTCGGGGTAGAGGGCCAACTTCTCGGGCGGGGCATCGGTAAAATTGGAGTGGGGCGGATTGAGTGACAACATCAGAAAATACGGCTGCTCCCCTTGGGCACCCATGAAGGCCAGGGCCTGGTCGGTCATGAGTGTTGCGTTGTAGCCCTTGGGCGTCACTCCCTGTTCCCCATCTTTAAAATAGGTGCTCTTGTCATAGTGGGTGTTGGTGCCCGCCCAGATGATGGAATGGTCGAAGCCGAAGGGACGTGCATCGTTGCCCTTCCCCAGATGCCATTTCCCGATATAGCCCGTGCGATAGCCCGCCGCCTGAAAGGCCTTCCCCACCGTCGGCAATGCCGGGTCCAGGGGAATGTTATTGTCGATCACGCCCGTCTGATAGGGCCACCGCCCCGTCATCACAATCGCACGGTATGGCGAACACACGGGGTAGTTGCTCACGCACTGGCGGAACGAAAATCCCTCGGCCGCCATGCGGTCCATGGTGGGCGTCTGCATCTGGGGCATTCGGCTACGCTGGGCGCGGCATACCTGTGGTTGATCTGGCACCGTTCTGGAGGACGTCTGGTGTCGACCTGATCGCATTCCCGGAAATGTCTGTGCCCGGTTATTTCCTCGGTGATCTCTGGGAGCAGCCGGCATTTTTGCGCGATTGCGAGCAATATGGCGAACAGCTTGTGGCAGCGTCGAATAACATCTGCATTGTATTTGGTAATGTCGCTATCGACTGGTCAAAAAAAGGCAACGATGGGCGAACCCGAAAATACAATGCCGTTTTCATAGCGCAGAATGGCAAGCTGTGCGGCGGCGAGAATTTCCCCTATCCTTTCCGCATAAAGACACTGCAGCCCAACTACCGGGAGTTTGATGACTCACGCCATTTTTTCAGCGCCAAAAAACTCGCCCAGGAGCTTGAACAAAAAATTGAAGATATGCTTACTCCAGTGGCGGTCTCAATCAAAAACCAGGAGTTTTCACTGGGATGCATACTCTGCGAAGATGGATGGGACGAGGACTACAGCGTTAAACCCACCCGGATAATAAAAAAAAATGGCGACGTCGATTTAATTATCAATGTCAGCAGTTCACCCTTCACACTTGGCAAAAACAACAAGCGCAACCGGGTTTTTTCTCAGCAGGCCAGCTCGCTTCAAACTCCAATCCTGTACGTTAACAACGTCGGCTTGCAGAATATTGGCAAAACCGTCTATGCCTTCGACGGATTCAGTACTGTTTACGCGGCTGATGGCAACATCATTGCCCAGTGCAAACCTTTTGAAGAAACGTTGCTAACCATGGACATCGCGTTTGGTGATCACGTTGTAATGGACGAATGCCAGCCGACCGTCGACAATGATATTTCAAGCATTTTTTCTGCACTGAATTATGCAGGAAAAAAAATGCTGGCGAATATCGGTATAAGCAAAGTTGTCATCGGAGCATCCGGCGGTATTGATTCAGCAGTTTCCGCGGCACTTTACTGCCACATACTCGGTGCAGACAACGTATTGCTGGTTAATATGCCCAGTCGCTACAACTCCGCTACCACCAAAGACCTGGCGGCAAGGCTTGCGAAAAACCTCGGCTGCCTCTACACCGTCGCACCCATTCAGGACGCCGTAGAATTAACACTATCGCAGCTTCGGAACTGTGAAATTAACAATCTTTCAACTAACGAACAATTTCAGCTGTCCGTGCCTGACATTACCGCCGAGAACATCCAGGCACGGGACCGCTCATCAAGAATTCTGGCCGCTTTTGCATCGGCACTTGGCGGAGGGTTCAGCTGCAACGCCAACAAAACCGAGCTCACAGTTGGTTACGCTACCCTCTACGGTGACCTGGCAGGCTTCCTGGCCATAATCGCTGATTTATGGAAACACCAGGTTTATGCGCTTGGCCACTATCTCAATGAACAGGTTTACTGTCGTGAAGTAATTCCGGCAGAAATTTTCAGCATTGTTCCCAGTGCCGAATTATCCGAGCATCACAACGTCGAC
>JAUIMA010000207.1 GCA_030432675.1 Candidatus Hydrogenedentota bacterium
AGAACTTACTTCGCTTACCCTTAAGCGGGTGCAGGCGCAGGCCAGGTAAATCCATATTCTCAGGACCGTCGGCCTGGTCCAAATTGGTAAGTATCAATCTCAATCGCGTGGCGTGATTGGCCTGAATTCCGGACGTTTTTCCCGTCATATAGAATCGCTCGAGACCTTTATGTGAGAAGCTCTTGATCATATTCTACACTGTAACCCCTAAAGTTACAATATGTCACATTGCTACTTTGATTCCAAGTCTTTCCTGAATCCCACCACCCGATGAAAAGTCTCGTAGTTGGCGTCGTGGAAATTGTGCGCATTGCCCCAGGCGGTGCGGCTGACAAATATAATATCGTCGCCTTCAATCAGCCACTCCGGATATTGAAACCCCACCTTCTCCCCATCGGGGTGCTCCAACAAAACGCGCCCGACGGTCCAGTTCACCAAGTCGGGCGAAGAGGAGAGCACCAGTTTGTTGCGCACTATCCCCGCTTCGCGCCGGTCGTTGACCACGGACCAGTACCGCTGGCTCACGGCGTCGTAGCGAATGGAAAACTTGCTCGTGCCGCCGGGGAAATCGATGAAGCCCTTCTCGGGACTGAAGCTCAGGGTGGTGCCGTCGTCGGATACCTGGATGATGGCGGCCGATTCGCTGCGATAGGCGGCGCGGAGCATGAGCTGGACCTTACCCTCGGGTGTAGCCACCACATTCCCTTCCAGCCAGCCGAGACCGGGCATGAAATCGTTCAGCAAGAGGTCGTTGCTCACCGTCCAATTCGCGGCGTCCAAGAGGTCGGAGTCCACCGGCGCGGACATGACGAAGGCCCGATACTCCCGGCTGTCTCCCCCGGCCATCTCGGGGTCGGTTTTCTCCATGGCCCGCCAGATGCGGCCCTTGTGGATCAGGGTGGGCGTGGCCCCCGCATTGAAGGTCGCGCCCGTCACGAGCCGTCCGGTCGTGCTGTCGACGGGAAAGGACCAGGTCCGTCCCCCATCCTTGGAACGCCGTATGCCGACGAATCTATCGGGCCCAACGACGCAGCCACCGAGAATATACACCGCGCCCTGATGGACGAAGAGGGACGATTCATATTGCCCCTTGAAATCAGCGTCCACCGGCTCCCAGGAGGCCCCCCGGTCTGCGGAACGAAAGAGATAGGTCTTTAAGAGGCGATGCCCGGGTCCAAAGGCATCGTGGGACGCGAGGTAGTCGCCGTTGGGCAGGATGGCGAGGCTTGGGTTGCCGATGTAATCCTGGGATTCGGCAGGATAGTGATCGATGACGACGCCGGGGGGAGGTGACTTCAGCTGAGTCAGAAGCTGGATACTGCTGACTCGCTTGAGTGTCGAAGACTGAAGTATTCCGTCAACCAGTTTACCCAAATGCCAAACCGTAGGATGCTGAGAATCCGGGGCATTGGGGTCGCAGACCCACTTTTCACCCGTCGATGTCTTAACATAAAAGAGCGTACTTGGCTGGTCTGAAGCAGAACTATCAAGCATATTGGGTAGAACGAAGAAATCGCTGTTAGAAAGAAAGGTCGTGATTCGCCGAAAATCGGCTACATATCGCTCCTTACCGCGAAAAGCGCCGACCCGATCAACCTCTTTCTCACCGACGTAGTAGATCGTTTCCTCGGTAGAAAGGAAAGAGCGCCTCCGGTGCAACATGACCCCGTATTCTGGCCCTCCGTTCAGGACCGGATCGCCCATTCGCTCCATACCAATGGCCTCGATATCTCCGGCCTCCACATCATCCAAAGTTGTGCTAGAGTCAGACATGTAGCGCTTTTCGGCGGTATACCGGTCAAACAGTTCCCCTGCATGGACGGTCACCCCCAACGACAGGCCGATTACCCATAGGACACATCTCATGGCAATCTCCTTTTCCCGCTACCCCTAAAACCCCAACTGCTCTTTCATCCAACCCCGCACCGCCATCTGCGCCTCGTCAAGACTCCCACCACCCGCTTCAATCAGCGTGAAATCCTGGGCGCGGATGAGGCGTTTTTGCCATTCGTCCCGGGTGGCCTCTTCCCCTTCCAGGGTGGCTGCGAGGGAGGGCGGCACCGCAACCACATCCCATTCCTGAAAGCCGAAGCTTAGGGAATAACTCAGAATCCAGCCGAATTCGTGGAGGAAGGCTTCGGGGCTCTCAGAGGTGGCGCCCGCGGGTACGGCGATGAAGACCAGATTGTACTTTTTGTCGCGAACGCCTTTGGCGGCCTGCTCAATTTCCGCGATGCTTTGGCCCTCGACCTTCCACGGCACCATGGTCACCGGCGATTCAGGCGCCAAATCGGTGAGCAGCTCGTTGATGATGGTATCGTAGGGCGGCATGGCGAGTATTTTGAGGGGTTGCTTGGTGGCGATGCGGGCTCGGGTGTGAAACAAGGCCTGCCGGGGCGCAGGCACGTAAGCAAGCTCAATGTCCTTGCCCGTCGCCGTCGTGACGATAGTCTCCGCGATTTGTTTGTGGCCATCCATATTGGGATGAATTTCATCGCTCATGAGCATGGCCCATTCGAAGGGACTCTCGGCGCGTACCGCTTCGAAGGCCCCGTAACAATCGGCCAGGGGGGCCTTCATCTCGGCGGCTACCTCGCGCACGACGGCGACATAGGTCAACAGGGTCTCCGTGGGTCGGCCCGGCGTATCGGTGACGTTGTTGGGGGTGCAGAGCATGACTTCGGCCCCAACAGCCCGGCACTTTTCGACAATCGTCTTGAGGTTGGCGCGGTAGTCGTCCAGCGGTACGCGCGTCATGTCGTTGAGGCCAAACATGACCGTTACCAAGTCGGGCTTCCGGGCAATCACATCCTTATCGATTCGAGCCAGGGCATTCACCGTGGTGTGGCCGCTGATACCCGCATTCATGGCGGTGACGTCCGACTCGGGCCAGGCCATCTCAAGGCCGATTTCGACCATATCCGTGTAGGCCCGCTGACCACCCGTGTGGTAATAGACGCCCGTGACGCTGTCGCCAAAGCAAACGACATTGACGGGCTCGTTGGCCGCTATCTTCGCCGCAAGTTTGGGAAAGGCGGCCTCGGCGTGGGCGAGGGTGGTGGTGGAAAGGACATAAAGGACGGAAAGGACATAAGGGACGTATTTTTTCATGTCGTGCTGATCTTTCTGTATATCGCTTGGACACCGCCTCAGCGGCATCCGGTGATGTCGGGTGCCACCCTCAAACGGAGGAGCGCAGCGGGGGAAGTTTGTGGGTGCGCTGGCTTCACGCCTGAAACCGTGCTACGTTGCTTTTATGTTGTGGTCGAGAGGTGTCTCCGTTCCCGTACAGTCTTATCACCCACAAGCGGGGCACCCATGGTTTCGCTTTTTAGCCAAGTCGCCATTGAGCAAGCGCCATTCGGACAGGCCCTCTACTCGGCCGTCCCGGGATACCACATGGCCATGGGGTCGGGGCCATCACCGGTGTCAATGATCTTCACCACTTCCAGGGTCTCCGTATCCACCACATGAAGGCCGTCGAGGTTTTCGCAGCCCACGTACGCATACTTTTCATCGGGACTCAGCTCGACACCAATCGCCAGGGCTCCCACCTTCACCCGCTTAATCTCTTTGCGGTTGGGCACGTCGAGGACAATCAACACGCCCTCTTGCGTCCAGCTGGGGATGTAGGCGCGCTGTCCATCTTTGGTGAACTTGATGCGGACCGGCATGCCGGGGAGGTCAAAACGCTCCACCACCGTATGGGTAGCCAGGTCGATGATGGACATGGATTCCCCGGACTGGTTGGCGACCCAGAGCTGCTTCCCATCGGGGGTGAAGGCCATGCCCTCGGCACCCTCTTCGCATGGAATCTGGGTAATCAGCTCACCCGACTTGCGGTCGATGACGGACACATTCTCACTCGTGATGTTGGCCGTGTAGAGCCGCTTATTGTCATTCGACACCAACACCATGTGGCTAATCTTGCCATGGGTGGGAATGGCCCGTGTCATCTCGTGGGTCGCCGTGTCGACCTCCACGACCCAGCCCGTCTGCCCCGCCGTGAAATAGGCGTGTTTGCCATCGGGGGCCATGGTGGCTCCGTGAATGCGGGTGTGCTCCCCCGTCATAATCTGCTTGATGTGTTTCCGCGCCACGAGATCGACCACCGAAATGGAGTTGCCCGGTGCCGCATAGTTGGAGAGATACATGAAGCGCTGGTCGGGCGTGATGGTCAATTCATGGGGATTGTGGCCCACCGTGATGGTCTGTTCCACTTCCAAGGAGGTCGGGTCGATGTAGCTAACCGTGTCGCTGTGCTTGTTGGCCACGATGAGCATGGGCTTGGCCACGCGGGAAGCAGGACCACCCAGCTCGGGGAAAAGGGAAAAGTCGGGCTCCACACCCCGCTCGCGGCAGGTGAAGAAATTGAACATCATGATGCCATCGACACCGTCCGACCAGAGCTTATTCGCAATCTTACGGTAGGTATCTGCCTCTTTCTCCACTTCGATGGAGGCATACATGGGCAGGGTCTCAGGGAAAAGCCCCCGGTATTCGGCCACGGGCAAATCAAAGTTATTGTGGAGGTAGTGGGAGATGGTCACACTATCGAGCAGGCCGTCTTTCGCCCATTGGACCGGGTCCAGGCCAATCCCCAGATTCTCCTCCGGCTTGGCCATGACCCGTGCCGTGAGATGAATGGGTGCGCCGCGCTTCTCCCCCACTTCCTTCGTCATGGCGCGCACTTCCGCCATCCAGGCATTCATGGTGGCGATGTTTTCTTTTTCCTCGCCAAAGGGGAAGTACACCGGGAAGCGCTGAAAGTCGATATCAAGGCCGTCGATAGGATAGCGCTCACAGATTTCACGCAGCTGGGCCAGCTTCCGCGCCCGCACTTCGGGCACGGCAAAATTCAGTCCACCCGGCAACCAGGCAGCCACCACGGGACTGGTCCGCGGCCCAAGGATGTCGAGGTAGTTCTGGGGCACTTCATCCCCCATGGTGGCCACCCGCCACTCGGGGTGTTCCAGCCAGAATTCGGAGAGGAGCATGTTGGCGGGCTTTTCCACCCAGTGCACTTCATTCAACCGGAAGCTGACAAAGGCCTCCAGTCCGTTTTCTTTCGCCCGGTCAATCATGAGGCCGAGGGGGTCATGGCCCGCCTCGATCAAACCGCGCAGATTGGCCACGGTCCGCTCCTGGGACTTCACCGGCGTGTTCTCCCGGTCGGCGATGCGCTCCGCTTCTTCCGGGTTCGGGTGGCTGCCATAAAGGGCGCAGTGCTCGCCCTGAAAGTTGAAGTCCATGCCGACATGGGGCGACACGCTGAAGGTCGTAATCCCCGTGTCCGCCACTTCGTCCACGTAGCTGTAGACATCTTCCGGCGTCATGGGGTAGCCCTTGTAGATGAGCCAGTTGTTGCCATCCGTGTTGTAAATGAAACGCTTTTCCCGCCCCGTGTCGGCCGCCGCGCGCTTTTCTTCGAGCGACGTCAATACCACCTTGCGGACGAAAAGTTCGGCTCCTTCCGATTGAATCTGGAGACGGCCCTTTGTCGGTTTGCAATCCAACGCGCGATTCACCACGATGCCATTAAGCAGCACGGTAATCTTCCCGCCATCGGCGATAACTTCGAGACGATTCCATTCGCCGACGGGTTTCTCCACATCCTGGGCTCCCCGAAAATCTTTCACATCGGCCCAATCGGGATCGCGACCCCACCAGTTGATGCGGCCACTGTTCATCGTGACGGGTTCGCCGTCGGGACTGAAGACCGGCGAACTCCCCTGCTTCTCCTCCGCCACGGGTGCGGTGATTTCATAGGTGGGCGATTTATCCCCCACCACGAGCAGGTCACCGGTGCCCCCTTCGATCATCTGCACTTCGAGGCAATACATCCAGGTATCGTTATAACCGCCATCTTCGCCAAAAGAGTGAATGAGGAGCCCCGAATCCCGCGCGCGATCCGCACGGGAACCGTAGGTGAGCTCTCCCCACTTGAATTCCATCAGCAGGTGGTAGTCCGTGTATTCTTCCTTCGAGGTAACACACCCCCACTCTTCGCCCGAGATGCGGAGCACGCCCTCGTTCATAGTGAACACGTTCTTCGGGTCGACGTCCTTGCCCCGGCCCTGAAGCCACGTATACCAATGGTCAAGACTCCCGTTCTCCAGGAGGTCGATGGTGGCCGGTGCGCTCATGGCGGGCAAGGCACCGAGCAGCAGGAATGCAGCAAGCATGAATGGCAGCAATTTTTTCATCGTCATAGTACCGATCTGGTTGAAATGCAATGGTGTCTCACGGTCGCCGCGTCTATTTCTTCTGCGACGCGGACAAGGGGCTGAGTTTCACGGTGCGCACGAAGAGCTCGGCCCCTTCCGATTGAATCTGGAGCCGACCCTTGGTGGGTTTACAATCCAGGGCCGCGTTCACGACGACGCCATTCAACAGCACGGTGATTTTTCCGCCGTCGGCCGTGACTTCCAGCAGGTTCCATTCCCCCACGGGTTTTTCCACATCCTGGGCACCGCGAAAATCTTTGGTATCCGTCCAGGCGGCGTCACGGCCCCACCAGTTGATGCGACCACTGTTCATCGTGATGGGCTCACCGTCTGCCTGATACACGGGGGAACTCCCCTGTTTCTCTTTGGCCACGGGTGCCGTAATTTCGTAGGTAGGGGATTTGTCGCCCACGACCAACAGGTCGCCGGTGCCACCCTCAATCATCTGGACCTCCAGGCAATACATCCACGTGCCGCTATAGCCGCCATCCTCGCCAAAGGAATGAATGAGCAGGCCCGAATCCCGCGCGCGATCTTTCCGGGCGCCGTGGGTGATTTCGCCCCACTTGAATTCCATGGTCAGGTGATAATCGGCGTATTCTTCCTTCGACGTAACACACCCCCACTCCTCACCAGAGATACGGAGCACGCCCTCGTCCATGGTGAAGACGTTTTTGGGGTCGATGTCTTTGCCCCGCCCCTTAATCCAGGTATACCAGTGATCCAGCTTTCCCCCGTCCAGCAGGTCAATGGGTTCGGTGACCGTCTGCGCTGGGGCAGTAAAGCAAAGGGGGGTTAAGAGCATGGAGAATGCAAGCAAGGTTCTCATAATAGCTACCTGTTGGTTGAATCTGTGAAAAGTAAAACGCGCCAATGCGTTGAAGACTTACCCTAAGGGACCGTATTGGGATTCGGCAAATCGAAGCAACCCACAGGCCGCCAGTTTTTCAATAGGAACGAGGCAGGTCACCTGAACCACCCCCGGGTGACGTCCAATCTCGATACCGCCATTGATGGTCGCGCGGTTTTTCACTTCCGCTACCGAAATATCGAGGAGAGCGGCCGCCCGTTCAAGTCCGTTGTCCGTAGCGGCGTTCAGGTCCGCGCCCGTGCCCACCACGGAAATGGGCGCTGTTTCTTCGATGGCATCAAGTCCATAGCTTTGGGCCAGTGCCAACGCCTTTGCGCGTTCCCGGGCGGTAAAGGGCTTGGCGAGGAAGGGCAAATCTTCGGCGACTGGGAAGAGCACGGGGCCATCGATGCCCAGCCCCTTCAGCACATGCACCTGCAAGGTCACCGTGCCCGACACGTCGCAGGTATGGCCCGCAATTTCACCGTCCCCCTGAAGGGCATGCATATCCCCCATGTAGATGCCACCGCCGGGCACTTTCACCGGACAAATCAAGATAGCGCCCGCGCGGACTGCGTCGATGTCCATGTGGCCATCGGTGCGGTGGGCGAGCTGCTCTTCGGTGATCGCCAGGTCGTGGGGCGCGCCGATAAGAAACTGACCAAAGTCGCCCGCGTTGTGGCTGTCGGGAAAGGGAATGGAGGGCGTCGTGCCGAGTTGTCCCATGAAAGGACGGAGCCGTGCCATCATCCCCACAAGATCGTGTTGGGCGAGGGTGAGCACCGAGTTTTGCACCGAGTTGGCCGGCATGGCGGCGTAGCGCTTGGCATCCCGCGCAATCTCTTCAGCGGCTGCCTCGGGCAGGGTCACCCCCACTTCCCGATTTTCATCAAAGGCGATGGTGTATCCGTTTCCAATGGTGAAGGGCGTCGTTTCCGCACCGCAGTGGGCGCATTGAATCGCGCCGCAACCCGTGCCCACCAGTTTCGTCTCGGGGTTGAGAGTGCCACATTCGGGACAGCGGGGTGCCACGAAGGGGTCGCCGTCGAAGCGGCCCGCCATGGCCACATCGGTGCCGGAAGCGGTCGCCATGGACGTGACGGTGATGTCCCGGATGACAATCGCGATGGCATCCCCCACTTCAGCGCCTTCGACCGCCACGGGGGTGGTCACCTCGTGTCCACCCCGGAGGCAGGGCGTCAGCATGGGTCCCCAGCATCCCGGTGCCGTGTTGGCCACGATATGGCCCCCGTCCTGCACCGGCCCCAACATGGGCTTCGCCGGGTCCAGGACGCCGTCGGTGTATTGGTCAACGAGCACCGTTTCGCGGGGAGTGGTCATGATAGTGCGCCTCTATGTGGTTAACACCCAAGTTGTTATAACCAATTATAGGAGCCAGGTGGACGGAAATCAACGAGGAAACTCCATGAACGAAGCTGGTTTGGTGTGTGTAAGAATTATTTAACCTCATAGAACGCAGAGAGCACAAAAAAGACAAGAACTGTTGAACCACGAATAGACTCGAATTTTCACGAATAAGCAGAGTGGCGAATCGTTGGCAAAGGGAAATTGGCATTGCTATTGGAGGACCCGGCCCTGCAATTGCCCCTCATTTATCCGTGTAGTTCCGTACTACTATCCGGCGCTTTCCTCTCCTTTTAACTAGAAAATAAAACGCAAGCTTTCGTGTCGCCGTCTCAATTCTAAGGTTACGCTCGGGAGTCGGGGTCGGAAAAAATACCGAATTTTGACCACGGATTGAACGGATAATACGGATAAGATTAGAGAAACTATCTTCGGGCTCGAATGTCCAAGACGCGACTTTCGTGAGGCCTTCGCTCCCAATCATCCGTATCATCCGGTTTATCCGTGGTCAAAAATTTATGTTTGTCAGCTGGTGATATTTTCACCACAGAGACACCAAGCGCACAGAGAACGGAATAGAGTAGTACTTCTCTGCGTTCCTTGCGCTCTTTTGCGGCCAATCATATTCGTGTAAATTAGTGAGCATTCGTGGTTCAACTTTTTTGGTGGCGACCAACGGCTGCTCTAAGTCCATTCGTGGTTCAACCTTCTACTTCGACATCACATCCTTCGCCAGCAGCCCTGGAGAGCGGGTCACGATCTTCAATTCGTGCTGCCCCGTAAGATCACTAAGGTCGATGATACCCGTTGCTGAACTAAAGGGCACGTCTACCCCGGCCTCCGTCACGGACACTATCTGAAAGGGTTCCGGCAGACGGACTTTCAACTTGGTTTCCTCCATGGCATTCCGTGTGGGCAAATCCACCGAAACATCCACGCGCTGTTCGGACAGCCGGGAAGCGATACGATAACTCACGGGACCGAAACACGTGGGCGCGGCATCCACCACGATCTCTTTGCCATGCTCCAACCATTCCCGCGGCGTGGCGTGGGCCAGGTAGAGACTCTCGGGCAGGCCAGTTTCGTGATTAAAGGAATCGCGGACCAACATGAGGCGCAGATTTAAAAGCAACGCGCAGTTGTTGGCACTGGTGGGCCCGCCATAAGTTGAGCGATAGTATTCCCCTGGACGCTCGCCCAGCGTGCTCCCTTCGCCCGTCACGAAGGTATTGCGCGTCATGCCGTGGGCCAGCTTGCCGTAAAAGGTCAATACCTGCCGCTCGGCCATATCCTGGGCCGCAATCATCCGCAGGTAGGCCGGCAAATATACATTGTCCACCCCCGTGGTGTAATAGCCGGGCAGGCCATCGCGCCGAAAGGAGCCAATGGGCGTGGGGTAATAGTTGAAGCGCAGCATCCCCAGGAAGGTGGCGCCATGGCCGTGCATATAGTCAGCGATCCGCCCCATTTCCGGTCCATCCATGGGCCAATAGCCCGTGGCAAAGGCATAGGGAATGACCAGATTCCAATAGCTGCCGATGCGGGTCTCGGTAATGGACGTATAGGGCAACTCGCCCGTATACAGCGCACGGGGCACGAAGAGGGACCCATCTT
>JAUIMA010000208.1 GCA_030432675.1 Candidatus Hydrogenedentota bacterium
GACAAGCTGGGAACCGTCCACGCTGACCCGGTGCAGTTGGAACAGGTTTTTTTGAATCTCTGCCTGAACGCCCGGGACGCTATGCCCGACGGTGGCCAATTGACCATCTCTACCGAACAGGTTGAACTGAACGAGGCATGGGGTGGTCATGCATCTGGACTGACCAACGGTTCTTACGTGCGGATCAGTGTGGTGGATACGGGAATCGGGATGGACAGTGTGCAGCAGGAGCACCTATTCGAGCCCTTCTATACCACCAAAGGCACCGGGGAGGGGACCGGGCTTGGATTGGCCATGTCCTATGGAATCGTCAAGCAGCATGGGGGCGCTATCCTGGTCGAGAGTGCCCAAGGGAAGGGCGCAGAATTTGTGACTTATCTGCCCTGTGTGGACCACGCGCTGTCGGCTCCTGAGATTGAGCTTCCTTCAACAATTCCCAGGGGCACAGAAACGATCCTTGTTGCGGAAGATGATGAGGCGGTTCGGACGTTGCTTATCGGGGTCTTGAAGCGTGCGGGGTTCTCGGTAATCTCGGCGGTCGACGGAGAGGAAGCCCTCACACTCTTCCGGGAACACGAGTCGACTATCGACCTCTTGCTCTTTGATGTCGTGATGCCACGTAAGGGTGGTCCGGAGGCCTGTACGGAAATTCGGGAAATTCACCCCCATACCCGGGTTCTATTCATGAGCGGGTATGCCCCGGAGGGCTTGGGCGGCCGCTTTGAATTGGGCCAGAATACGGGCTTCATCCAAAAGCCGTATCGCATGAAAGAACTGCTCTCCCGTATCCGGGAAGTGCTCGATTCCTGACCTGATCAATCAAGTCGCCTGTGATTCGGGGAATCTAACAATGGGTTGGCATTGCGCTCCTGTTACAGGGCGTCACACGCGTACAGCGCCGCCAGCGGATAGAGGGTTCCACTGTAGGTGATGTAGTGGTATTTGTCCGTGTTCAGGCTCTCCGTCCACCAGCGTCCCGAAACCCGCTGATTGGCCTTTAACCAGGTGACTCCCCGTTGGAGTGCCGGGTGAGACGACGGCAATCCGGCCTCTCGCAAGACGAGCAAGACAAGCCCCGTCTGATGGCCGTCGCTGGGCGGATTCTCAAAATCTGCTTCGCGCCGAAGTCGTTCTGCGCGTCCCCCGTCACCCCAG
The DNA here is from genome assembly GCA_030432675.1 of Candidatus Hydrogenedentota bacterium. GTDB lineage: Bacteria > Hydrogenedentota > Hydrogenedentia > Hydrogenedentales > JAEUWI01 > JAEUWI01. Next base: position 1,156 of record JAUIMA010000208.1, read on the forward strand.
GATTCAGGAGCGCTGAAGCTACGGATGGACCAGCCCCCGTCGTCTTGCTGGTGTTTAAGGGCCATGGCGATGAGTGTCTCCCGCTGCGCCGGATCGACCAGCCCCTCCATACGGGATGATACCCAGAGCAGGAGCAGGCGGGCGTAATCGTGGGGCGGCGTCTCCTCCCTTAAATACCGGCGAAGTTTCTCGATTCCGACGCGCTCTTCGGCGCTTGCGACGGAAACAAAGTCGGGTGCCGTGGCGAGGGCCAGCGCGGCTACGGTTGCACCATGATAATTGCTCGACTCAAGCGGGGGCCAGCAATCGTCGTTACCCCAACTGCCATCCTCCCGCTGGAGAGATAGCATGATACGTAGCGCATCCCGTGTTTCGTCGCGCAGCTTGCCTTCGACATGGTAGTCCCACTCCGCCATCCCATGGGCCAACACGGCGGCCTGGGTGGGGCGGAGACCCTCCAGCGCCGTTTCACGGTCAAGGGTTTTCGATTCAGTCAGTTCCTGCTTGAGGAATTTCCAGTGACGTTTGGGCGGTGTGCCCAGCATGGGGCTGAGGGCCGGGCGAAACTGATTGTAGGCGCCGTTGGTATGGCAGGAGATACATTGTCTGGCATTTTGCCAGGCGGTTGTTCCTTTTTCGACATAGTCTACCGCTGCGTCCAGTGAAAAGGACTCCCGCAACGGCTCATCGGCCCGCGCAGGGGCAATGGCGATGTCGTCAGACTTATACTGAAACTCAACGGCTGTGGCAATTCCCCCGCCGAAAACGACGGCGAAAGCGAGGGGAAGGTATCTGGTAATCCGGAACGACATGCAAAAAGCTCCCACACAACGGGTTACTTCGGTTATAGGACCGTTTTTTCGGATTCTGAAGAGACATCCCGTCCTTGTCCTATGGGGGCATGGCGGGGTGCTGACTTACAGTAGAACAGAGTCCGGCGATGCCGTCAAGCCTGTCGTGGCTGGAGGTGCGGAAGGAACAGCCGGTATTATGGAGCGAGGTGGCCATTCGTGGGCCGCATTGTGACTTAAGAATCCCGTTCAGGAGTACCCCGTGTCCCAATCTGCATTAGACGACCTTTCTACCCCCAGTCTCGTACTGGAAGAAGCCGCCCTGTCGCGAAATCTGGCGGCCATGAGTCAACGTGCCTTGGATGGTGGCGTAGACCTTCGCCCTCACTGTAAGACGGCAAAATGCATCGAGGTGGCCCGCCGTGCCACCTCCCCTCACAGCGGGGCCATTGCCGTCGCCACGCTGAAAGAGGCGGAGTATTTTGCGGACCATGGGTTCAACGACATTCTTTACACGGTAAATATTGAGCCGTCCAAGTTGAGCCGCATTGCTGCCCTTCAGCGACGGGGCATCCGTATGTCTGCAGTACTCGACAGCGTGGCAGGGGCCCAACTGGTGGCCGGCGCGGCAACGGTCCTCGATTCGCCCCTCGAGCTTTTTCTGGAATTGGATAGTGGCACCCACCGGACCGGGTTTGCACCGGGGGATGCGGCCATCGTGGATGCGGCCCGTTTGCTCAACGACACCCCTCAACTGCGTGTCCGAGGTACCTTGGCCTTCGGTGGGAATGGATACATTGCGGACGCACCGGCGGATACCAAGGCTGCCGCAGAACGGGAGCGTGCTGCGGCGGTCCATGCGGCGAAGCAGTTACGAGACGCGGGGGTAGACTGTCCGGCCGTCAGTGTGGGGTCTACACCCACTCGTACCATGGGCGAGTCCCTGGAAGGGGTGACGGAGATTCGCCCGGGCGTCTATGTCTTTATGGATCTGATGCAGGTCAAACTGAATGTCTGTGACTATACCGATATTGCCGTGACAGTATTGGCCCGGGTCATTGCCCACAATCATCGGGAAAACCGGGTTTACATCGATGCCGGGGCACTGGCCCTTTCCAACGATTTGGGGATTCGTCCGACGGCCGGACCCTATGCGCCCTACGGTCTCCTCCGTGATCCGGAAACGGGTGGGCCCATCCCCGGGCTGGGGGTCTTTGGCGTAAATCAAGAGCACGGATTCGTGCAATGCGCTGACGCAGAGCAACCCTTTCCCTTCGACGACTTCCCCCTCGGCTCGACGGTCCGGGTATTTCCCAATCACGTTTGCCACACCATCGGCAGCCACGACCGCTATCATGTGCTGGATGGTTCGGGGCAATTGACCGGCGAGTGGGAGCGGGTCACGGGCTGGTAACTACCCGGCGTGGCTTCTCAATGAGAAAGGGCGTAGCGACTCGCAATCGTGTCGCTACGCCCACATTGTTTCTGCTCAACTTCCGTATTCGTGGTTTGATTCGGGCAGATGGATTCGTATTACGGCAACCTGAATTGCCTGATTTACGGAGGATTACTCCCCTCCCAGGAGGGGAATTCATTACCCATTTCCCTACAGGTTTAAGCGAACTTAAATGTCCGAAATTCTAATTCACACCCTTAGAAATACCGGAGGTAAAGATACACGCTCGAAATGGCCGACGTCAGAATCATGATGGGGAAGCCGGCCTTCGAGAATTCCAAAAAGGTAATGGGACAGTTATTACGTTTGCCTACCTGTGCGATGACCACATTGGCGGAAGCACCAATCAGCGTCCCGTTGCCACCAAGGCAGGCTCCCAGGGCCAGGGCCCAATAGAGCGGTGCGGCAATGGTGGCGTGAATGAGTTCGGGGTCGTCACTGATTCCCATCTGGGCTGCGAAGGTGGGGATCATGATTTTGATGAGGGGAAGCATGGCGATCACCAGGGGGATGTTATCCACAATGGCGGAGGCGATGGCGCCGGTCCAGAGGATGACCAGGGCCGTCGCCAACAGGTTACCCTTCGTAGCGCCCACCAGGAACTCGCCCGATTTTTCAAAGAGCCCGTTGTGCTCCAGCGCACTGATGAGCATAAACAGCCCGATGAAGAAGAGAATGGTGCCCCATTCCACTTTCTGAAGGGCGGCGTGCACATCGATCTTGCAGATGATCATCATGAGCACCGCACCGGCCAGAGCCACAATGCCCGGCTCGAAACCGGTGAGGCGGCTGGTGAAAAAGCCGAGAATGATGAGGGCCAACACGGCCAGGCAACGATTGAGCAGGCTGTGGTCGAGGATGGCCAGGCCCGGCTCGGCCATCATGACCCGCCGCTGCGCTTCTACCGGAGCATTCAGGGATGCGCCAAGTTGGAAGCGGGCAATGGCCAGGCAGACCAGGGTGATGACGACCACGATGGGCCCGAGATTGACCACGAAGTCGTTGAAGCTCAGGGCCGTGGCGGAGCCGATAATGATGTTGGGCGGATCACCAATGAGGGTTGCCGTACCGCCGATGTTGGAGAAAATGGCCAGCAGGATGAGGATAGGCGCCGTGCGCACTTCCAGCAACTGGGTAATCAGGATCGTGATGGGTGCGATGAGGATGACGGTGGTCACGTTGTCGAGAAGGGCCGACAAGACGGCGGTGACCAGGAGGAACTGGATCACGATCTTCTTCGCGTTCCCCTTGGCGCGCTGGGCAATGGCGATGGCAAGCCATTCCAGAAAGCCGGTCTCGGACAAGATACTCATGACGATCATCATGCCGATGAGCAGGAAGAGCACGTTCATATCCACGCTCTCCACGGCCACCTCATAGGGGACCAGGTGGAGGAGGATAACGGCGGAAGCACCGGCCAGGGCGGCGGCGGTTTTGTCGACCAGTTCAAAGGCAATCAGAACATAGACGGCGAGGAAAATTACGAGGGAGAGAATCATGTCGGAAACCTAGTAGTTGAGTACGCGGTTGAGCACCGCGATGCGGTCGATAATGCCCATGAGTTTGCCATCACGTACGACGAAAACCTTGGGGTGGCCCTGAACGGAGAGTTCGAAAATAACTTCGAGCAGGGTGGCATCTTCGGGGAGAGCAGCATAATTCTGGGTCATCACATCGGAGGCGACACCCGCCTTTAAGGCCTTGAAGTAGTTTTCAAAGGGGTCGAACTTCTTCACGAAGGCCACGCTCTTGAGTTGTCCGAAAAACTCCGGCAGGCCATAGCGGAAGAGCAGGTCACAGGAGACGATGCCAACCAGATGCCCATCATGGTCTACCACGCTGGTGGCTTCCAAATGGTGGGTCTGGAGGAGGCGGGTCACTTCCGTCAACGGCGTTTCCGGGTGGACGGTGTAAAAGGGCTTCCGCATGATATTGCGCGCCGTCAAGACCCGATCCGAATCCGGGTCAAGACGGTCCAGCACGGCCATCAGGGCGTCTACATCTTCGGCGTTGTCGACAGCCAGTCGGTTAGAATCGCTCGACATGAGCCCTGCCACTTCCGCCATGATGCTCAGGGTGGCTGCCGGGTCTTCGAGGGGCGCCAGTAGGAGGCACACAATGCGGACCGGTTCCTGGTCGGCCGCGCCAAAGTCCATACCGGGCGTCAGCGTGGCCATACAGGCCACCGGTTTGTCCAGTCCTTCTATTCGGGCGTGGGGGAGGGCACAGCCATGGCCCAGGCCCGAGGAGCGCTCGGCTTCCCGGAGCATGACGGCCTCGTAAATGGCGTCCTCCGAGAGGGCTTTACCGCCTACGGTGGGTTTGGCGGTGGCCACCAGGGCGCAGAGCTCGCTTAGTAATTCGCTGCGGCCATCGGCCGCAATGTGAACGCGAATGAGATCGGGGGTCAACAGTTTTGGTAGATGCATCATGGGCGTGGGGCCTCGGGGGATTCTTTCCGTGTGCGAAGGGGATAGGGGAGCAGTGAATGGCAGGGGTAGGGTCTGAACCCATCCCGGCAGAGTCTATCGCGACAGAAAGAGGACCGTCAACCTTGGGGTGCCCGGGTTTCTGCACCTATGATAGTGTGCGTAGAATTAATAGCCGAACAGGGCAAAATAATGCCCCTATTTCGTCTCCGTAGCCCATCGGATTTTCAACATTTCATCCAATTCCGGAGACAGGCGCTGGTTGGAGAAGAGGCCCACGCCAGCAAACCCCTGGCCGCTCACCCGATCAAGTTGGCTCTGAAGCGTATCGGTGGTCACCGGCACGGTCTTCCCGCCATCGCGCCGGTACAGGGCCAGGAGGGGCACGATGCGCGATTTGTCTACGCCCTCCGTCTGCCAGGCCAGGGCGCTGGAGAGGGCTTCGGTGCTTCCAAAGTAATCCATGGGGTAGACCACGTCGATGTAGTCCCGCGCGATCCAGGTTTTCCACTCCTGGAAGACATGGTTTACATGGAATTCACGGGGGGTGGTGGCGGCACCGAGAAGGAGTCCGGGCCGGTGGGCCTGCAGGGTTTCCCGCACCAGGGCTACCACTTCGGTCACCTGGTCACAACGAAACTGGGTCCAGGCCGCATTCAGGGCGATGAGCTCTTGGGCACCGGGTTCCGCCGCCCGTTCGGAGAGGAACCAGTCCACCGACGTGTCCAGCAGGGCGATGCCCGCGTCGCCGTCGTAGTTGAGGAGGAGGTCGAAATTGAAGAGGAGCGAACGGCCTTCGCCCAGGAAGTTCAGCAAGAGGGCCGGGGCCTCATCGGAGAAGCGGGCCAGCACGGTGGTGTCTTCCAGGGGCTCGGCGAGGGCGTTGGCCGAGCCGGTCACAGCACCCCCTTCAATGCCTTCGGTGACCGGGTGGACATGTTCCACCCGCAAGTCGCGCGTTTGGGGCGCGGCATAACGACTCCGGGCCTTCATCCCCAGGATAGGGCCGAGGGTGTCCGCGTGGCTTTTCATGGCGGTGGTGGGGGCATCGAGGAAAATCACGTTTCCCCCTTCCGACACGAAATGATGGAGTTTCTTGATGAGGTCTTCGGGCAGGTCATAGTAGCAGGCGATCAGTACCGTGCCATTGGCGGGGACGACATCAAAGAGCCCTTCCGCCTCAGGGACCATCTTAAAGGGGGCACCGATGCGGTTCAGGGTCGTGAGGAGGCTGGAGAGGTACCAGTCTTTTCCCGCCCAACTATCGGGTTCGAGGCAATAGACTACGTTCGTGCTCCATTTTTCGGGCTGACGATAGAGTTCCAGGGGGTCGGCACCCTGTTGGGCCTCAAAGGCCTTTCGGGCCGTGGGGGTGTAGCCCATGTGGGAGCCGAGGTAACGGATGTAGTCGAGCATTAGCCCATCGATGTCGTAGGCCAGCAAATCGATGACCAGCTGTTGAAGGTAGGCCCGCACTTCCGGGTGGGCCGGGTCGAAAGAGAGCGTCTTACCCTGTCGCTCCTGATTATCAACGCCGAACCAGTCGGGATGGGGCAAGGTGCCGCCCGCCGATTGAATGACATAGGGCGCTCCTCCGGCGACCAGAAAGGGGAAGAAGGGAATGACCTTGATGTCCTGTGCGTGGGCCTCTTCAATTAAGACAGCAAGGGGGTCTATGTCCCGTTTTTTCGTGATGACGCCTTTGGGGAAGATGGCGTGGTCCGTGTGGAAGAAATAATTGCCGTGGCCATAGGCGGAGGGATAGAGCTCGTTAATGCCTGCGGTGGCCACCGAATCGACCAGTTGCCGCAGTTGGGGGCGATCCATTTCCCACCAGAAGGTCCTTGCGTATTCGGAACGGGGTCCCGTTGAGGCGAGGAAAAGGCCACGGGATTCCAGGTCTTGCGCTACAACCGGCGTCGTGAGGAGGGTGACCAGGGCGAGGAGGCATAGGGCGAGGTACTTCACAGAAAAGACTTTCGTTGGGTTGATGTATGGGGGAGGGTACGCTGCTGATGGGGTTCCCCCAGGATTGGAATGCTTTCGAGACTCTAACGCGGTGTTGAAAGAGAGTTCAAGGAAGCAACGCAAGAAGCCATGGGTTCACGGGCTTGGAACGGCGGTCCATTTTCGGTATGCTAACCCCTTTCGAGTTTTTATTGAATCAATCGGAGGTTGCGCATCCATGGAAGGCTTCAAAGGGCTGGGCGGACTTCGCCCGGGCACCATCCTGCTGGCGGGCTTGTCCCTGTCCATCGGCTGGGGGATTCGGGGAAATTTCGGGCACGAGTACGGCGCCATGATTCCCGGTGCCCTCACCGCCATCGCGGTGTGTCTGCTATCTGGACGAAATGACTGGCGTGATCGGGTGGCCTACTTTGGCATGTTTGGTGCCCTGGGCTGGGCCTTCGGTGGATCGATGTCGTACATGCAGGTGGTGGCCTATACCCACTCGGGACAATTGGCGAGCCAGCATTTCGGCTTTTTTGGCCTATTCTTTCTCGGCTTTTTGTGGGCGGCCATGGGGGGCGCGGGCACGGCCTTCCCGGCCGTCGTGGACAAGGAACGTCTCACGGCGATCTTCCGACCGCTGTGCTGGATTTTTGTGGGCTGGTTCCTCTTTAAGAAGTTCTTGCTACTGTATTTTGAAACCCTCTTTCCCGCGAACTACGATGCCACCTGGTCCCGCCAGGCCGCCTACACCTATTGGTTTGATGCGGACTGGATGGAAACCACGGCGGCTATTGTGGCCCTGTTGGCCTTTGAGCTGTGGGACAACCGGGCGGAGCACCTGGGGCGCTTTAAGGTAGCCTTGCTGCCCCTGTGTGTCGGGGCCTTTGCCTTGGCGGGATTCTTGGTGCACGCCGTACTCTATATGACCGGTCTGGATAGCGTCGTAGCCGATGCGCTGGTCCATTATCAGGTGAGCCCGGACTTTGTGGCGGCGGCGGCGACGGAACGGGGACTGAGCGAAGCGGCGGTACTCTCTGACCAACTAATCAACTGGCCCAATGTGGTGTTGTTCTTTCCCGAGCATGTGGGGTGGTTTATTGGAGCCCTCATCGGACTGGCCGCCTATTTCGTACGCTTCGGCCGTTTCGGTTCCGGGGCCTCCCTCTTTATGCACATGTGCCTCGGTTGGTTTGGGTGCTTCCTGCTTTTTCCCGTGCTGCTCGGCCACCCAATTTACGACGGCGAAATGTGGTTTCGCATGACCCCGCCCCGGGGTGACAACTGGGCAGGCGTCCTTGGGGTCGTCATCGGCACGGTCATCTGGCTGATTCGGAATCAGTACGTACCCGTGGTCTACGCCATGCTGGTCAGTGGCATCATCGGGGGCCTGGGTTTTTCCGGCGGACAGCTCATCAAGCTCATGGGCCTGCGACCGGGGAACCGTGAGGTCACTGCCGACCCCGCGATTGTGGAGCAGTGGACCCACTGGAACAGCGCGAACTGGCACAGCATTCTGGAGCAGACCTATGGCTTCTTTAACGGCGTGGGTATTGCCATTGCCATGGGCCTGCTGGCGACCCGTCTCGGGCGTAACGATGGTAAGCCCACGGAGCGCCGTTGGACCGCTGTCTTTGCCGTAGCCTTTGTGTTGTTTGGTGTCTCCTATCTCAACATGTTCAAAAACGTGTTGCAGTGGGTGAAAGACGATGCCCTGCCCGCCGTCATGGCCATGCCCCTGGTGGATGGGGTGGAGTGGTCCGCCGCGGTCTGGTTTAACATCATCTTTGGATTCGCGGCCCTCGTGGGAATCTTTCTCTTGTCCCGCCATTTGCGGCAACCGATTGCCTTGGTGCCTGCGACGGCGGTTGGTAAAGGGCAATTGCTCTATATCGCCTTCCTTGCGACGGTTACCGTGATGAACTTCGAGCGGGCACTTGCGGCCTTCAGTGCCGGTCGTCTCATCACCGAAGGGGTGATCTTTCTGAATGCCATTGTGGCGGTTCTGCTGATTGTGCTCCTGCCACGAGAAGGCAAGACCGTCCCCCGTGTGGGCTTGGTCGACTACGGACACGCCCTGTATCGGACCGCGTGGCTGGGGGTAGTCGCCCTGCTGATTGCGACCCTGGGAATGACCTGGGTTGCCCGAGGACTGTATGGGGATAGCTTCTCCGGCCATGCGGGTGAGCAATTCCGCTTTGGAGATGACGCCACCTGGAAAGTGAAGCCCACGGAGAAAAGCAAGAAGCACAGTTGAGTTTCGTC
>JAUIMA010000209.1 GCA_030432675.1 Candidatus Hydrogenedentota bacterium
CAAAAGGTCCTCAATGCCGTTGACCCGGCGAAGGATGTGGATGGTTTTCATCCTGTCAACGTGGGCAAACTGCTGAACGGAGAAAAAGGCTTTGTGCCCTGTACCCCCGCCGGTTGTATCGAGATGCTCTTGCGTAGTGGCTATGACCCCGCTGGCAAACATGTCGTGGTGTTGGGCCGTTCCAATATCGTCGGGAAGCCGGTCGCCGCCCTCCTCATGCAGAAGGGCTTGGGAGGCAACGCCACCGTGACGGTTTGTCATTCGCGGACAAAGAACCTTGCGGCCATTACAAAACAGGCCGACATCCTTGTGGCGGCCATCGGCATTCCCGAGTTTGTGAAAAGCCGTATGGTAAAAGAGGGCGTGGTTGTTATTGATGTGGGAATCAATCGTATCCCCGACAAGACCCGGAAATCGGGCAGTCGGTTGGTTGGTGACGTAGACTTCAAGAATGTGAGTAAAAAAGCCCGGGCGATCACGCCGGTGCCCGGTGGCGTGGGTCCCATGACTATCGCTATGCTGATGAAAAATACCGTGGAGGCGGCCCGCCGACGAATCTGACGCCGCTGCACCGTCGTTAAAAGCGCGTGACAGCAAGATGTCGGCGTAAGTCTCCTTGATGATTTTTAGAGAGAGGTAGTAGTCATGGTACCCAGTGCATCCAAGGATCCCCTGCATTCTGCGATAGGGGATGCGCTCGTTGCAGCCGACGTTATTACCGAAGCGCAATTGACCCGGGCGCTTCGCGTTCAGTCTATGTTGGAGGATCCCAAGCAGCTGGTGGAAGTGCTGGTTGATTTGGGGTATGGCGAGCGGCAGGCCCTCACGGAAGCCATCGCCAGCCAGGGGGGGAATCTGCGTCTTGGTGATCTGCTGGTAGAGCAGGGTATTATAACCTCCGATACCCTTACCATCGCCCTCAGGACCCAAAAAGAGCAGGGGGTTCGTCTGGGCGAGGCGCTCCTCAGACTGGGTGCCATCAATGAGCGCACACTTCTCCGCAACGTGGCGCACCAGGCGGGCGTCCCCTATATTGAGCCCAGTGCCACCATGCTGGACAAAGAAGTGCTTGGCGGAGCGTCCTCAGACTTCTTGCTATCGAATAATTTCCTGCCCTTTTCACGTAACGAAGAGGGGGTTGTGATGGTGGTTGTTTCGGAATTGGACAACCGGAGCGTACTTCAGGCGATCCAGGAGCTGTACCGCGACAATTTCAAGCTGGCCCTGGGCCCCAAGGAAACCATCAGTCAGAGCCTTCGCGATTATTACAATACACGCTTGCCCAGTGCGGGCCGGGGAGGGCTGCCGGGCGGTGAAACGGAAGACACCATTGTTCCGATCCTGAATCACATCATTCAGGAAGCGATTCAAGAGGGTGCCAGTGATATCCACATCGAGCCCATGGAAGAAGTCGTCCGTATCCGCTACCGGATTGACGGCGTCCTGGTGTACAAAACCGATTTGCCCAAAGATTTGCTCGTCAAACTCATTTCGCGCCTGAAAATTCTCTCGGAGTTGAATATAGCCGAGCACCAACGGCATCAAGGCGGACGGTTCCAGGTTTCGCACAACGATAAAGAAGTCGATCTGCGTATCTCCATTTACGTCACCGTCTATGGCGAGTCCGCGGTCATGCGTATTCTCAATCGCGAAATGGCCCTCGTAACGCTGGATCGATTGGGTATGGCACCCAATATGCTCACCCGATACCGCGAAGATGTGTTGCACACCCCCACCGGTGTGGTGCTCTACACCGGGCCGACGGGTTCTGGTAAGACGACAACACTCTACAGCAGCATTGCCTACTGTAATGATATCAACACCAAGATCATCACGGCAGAAGACCCGGTGGAGTTTACCATCGAGGGCATTATTCAGTGTTCTATCCATGAAAAAATTGGCCGTACCTTTCAATCAACCTTGCGAGAGATTGTGCGGCAGGACCCCGATATTATTGTGATGGGCGAGATACGCGATAAGGAGTCTGCCCAGGTAGCCATCCAGGCGGCCCTCACCGGGCACAAAGTCTACTCCACCTTTCACACCGAAGATACCATTGGCGGCTTGCTGCGCCTTATCGATATGGACATTGAGACCTTTCTTATTTCATCCACCGTCGTATCCGTGGTGGCCCAACGTCTGCTCCGAAGAATTTGTACCCACTGCACGTCGCCCTACGTGCCCACCGGGAAAGAAGCCCAGACAATAGGACTCAGTATCGATGAGCTCCGACAATACGAGTACCAGCGCGGCCGGGGGTGCAATCATTGTGCCTATACGGGCTACCGTGGCCGTGTCGGTGCCTACGAACTGCTCGTGCTGAATGAGCCGGTAAAAGAAGCCATACTTGCAAAAAAATCGGCCCACGTTATCCGTCAACTCAGTGTGGAGACAACGGGCCTCATCAGCATGCGGGAAGACGCCTGCGCCAAGGTCGTGCGCGGGATGACCACCTTCGACGAGGTGTTCCGACATACCCCCCGGACGTTTGAAATGCGGCCCTTGCGACAAATTCTCGCGCTGTCCGAGTAATATTAATCCAAGTGCGCCAGCATACGGCACAGGAGTTCATCATGCCCGAATGCCCCATTTGTAAAGCCGAACTGACAGAGACCTTCTCCGGTGGCGACACGAAGGGACTCTCCGTCTGTACGGCGTGTTTTAATCCCCTGCTCACCGAATGGTCCGATGGCGTGGAGCAAGCCCAACTGGTGCCCGGTGTGCAGGATATGCGCCGCGTGGCCCCCCCGGGATCCATCGCGTCGGCCTTCCTGACTCAGGTAGTTCAGGGCGTTCAGGAGTTGCCCATACTTCCCGAAGTCTCCCAACGGATATTGAAGCTGCTCAATGATCCGGAATTCGAAATGAGCCAGCTCACCGAAATGATTCGCGAGGATCCCGTTATCGCGTTGGCTATCATGAAGCAGGCCAACAGTGCGGCATTTGGAGGGCTTCACGAAATCACCGACCTCGGTGCGGCTTGTTCCCGACTCGGAATGCGGACGATCGCCAACACGGTACAGCTCGTCGCCAATCGCAGTCTATTCATCACCGGAAATACGGGCCTCAAGAACAGTATGTCCCGGTTGTGGCGCCATTCCATTGCCAGCGCCCACTGCGCCAACGAAGTGGCCCGGATCTCCCTCGCGCCCGACCCCGAAGCCATCTTTCTGGCGGGGCTCGTGCACGATATCGGCAAGGTGCTGCTCCTCGAAATGATTGCCAGTCCAAAGGACAAGATAATCCAAGACTTGCAACGCAATCCCGACTTGATGCGTGAACTTATTGCCGGGCTGCATGCCCACATCGGGCTGGTCATCTGTCAGGCCTGGGAGATGCCTCCCCTTTTCCGTGCAGCGGTCTACTTTCACCACAACCCGGCCCAGTGTCCCGTGAAAGAATGGCTTGGCGCGGTGCACACCGTCTGTCTCGCCAATACCCTCGCAACCATGGAAGGGTACGGCATGTATGACGCCACCAAAGAAGTCTACCTCGCCTCACACCCCTCGACGCTCTACCTGTCGCTTTCCGACATCAAGCTTGCCACCCTTCGCGTCGATCTGGCAGACACCCTGGAAGCGCTCTTCGAAGTCGCGGGTTAGGGTACACAGGCGCTGAAAACCCATCAAAATAAGTCGGGACCTTTCCTCTTGGAGGAAAGGTCCCGATTCGCACACGACGCAGCACAACGCATCAATCACACACTACGCCGATCCGCCTGAATTCCGCATGTTTTCCCAAGATGCCGACGAATCAACTACCTCTATAGAGCAGGAAGTGCGCCAATTTTCTGACGATTGGTAATTCTCCGTGTCGGAACAATGAAGAGTTGAGGTTTGTTGAGGGTAACCTTATTGATACCAATTGCTTAGGGTGCCTGTTTTCTTTTGGCTGCGTGGGGATGGCCCCGCTGAGGTACCCGGTTCGGCGCCGCACGCTTCTCTGAGGCGCGTATTGAAATAGTCAGCGGTGACTATTTGTTGAACGATTTCCCTGCTCTCGTTCTAAGCCTGATTCCCTGAGTACTGTCCGGTATCCCATCCACTCGGTATGCTTCGGCTCGAAGGGCCTAGACAGTCCGCCAGCCCAGGCAGCGCCCTGGGAATCCGTGTTGATACCGCTCTACGCCATAGCCCTGAAGGGGCGGACTTGCGATACTCTTGAAATCGAAGCCACGCAGTTTGTATGGCCCATGACCGCAACAAGTTCGTAGGGGTATGGGTTGCCACCGTGGCCATCGCGTACGACAATAAACAGAAACGCCCGGTACGAGTAGTACCGGGCGTTTCCGCTTTATTCAAAAATGGTAGCCCCAACGGGATTTGAACCCGTGTCGCCGCCGTGAAAGGGCGGTGTCCTAGACCAGCCTAGACGATGGGGCCGCATTGAAGTGGCTTCGTTTCCTTCGCGGCATTGGGTGAGAAGAATCTCACTGCGAAAGGAGCCAAAGTATAGCAATTCAATTGACCCCAAGTCAACCAACTTGCAAAGTTTTTTTCAAAGAATGGGTGGTAATTCCGCCCTGTTTTCAGGAAGCAGTCGTGGCCAGGTCTTCGGCCAGATCGCGCCGGAGTCGGTCCACCGTAATCTGGGAACCACGGGGGTCCTCGTCAAGCAGGAGGCCCCGAAGTTTGCAGCCAAAGGCACCGACCCACTCTTTTTCGCGGGCATAGGCCAGGAGCATGTCGAAGAAATCGGCATCGAGCTTGGGGCAGGGGAGATCCTGGCCCAGGGCGCTGTCCGTGTTGCTCCGGTCAAAGACGGGTTCGTCCTGCAGATAAGAGCGATAGAGGGAGAGGGAGGCGTTGGCTACCTCTTCGGCACGGGTGACTTCGCCGTCCAGACGGGACTGGAAGCCCATCTGGCTACCGACTTTTTTGAGTGCGCGGGTGGCCCAGGCATTCAACTCGCCCTGTTTGCAGGGTTCGGGATTGGTGAGGTGATAGGTCTTCCCAGAAGCCCCTTCGCGGTCTACGATGGTCCACAGCGCCTCGGCTACCCAATCGACGGGGGCGAGGTTGAGGCTGGATTCGGGATTGCCCTGAAGGCGCAGGCTTTCACCAGCGGGAAGCTGTCCCCGCTCGATCACATCCACCATGCGGAGGATGCTGTAGAAGTTGTGGAACTGGCTGATGAGGCCGTCTTTCGAAGCGCCCACAATGATGGAGGGACGGAATACCGCGCCCTTGATCTGCCCGGCAGCGATGGCGTCACGGAAGATGTGTTCAGCTTCCCGCTTCGTGCGCTCGTAGGTGTTTTTGCAGGTCGTGTCGAGCAGTTCGCTCTCCATCACCCGGCCACTGTGGGAACCGGCGACGTAGGCGGTGCTCACGTGATACAGGGGGATGTCCGTACCTTCCAGGAGGGCCATCATGTGGCGGAGTCCGTCCACGTTGGCGGATTGGAGCTCAAAGTCTTTTTTCGGATTGAAGCTGATGCTGGCCGCACAGTGAATGACCAACGCCAGATTATCACGGAAAGACTGGTGTTTTTCGGCGTCAACACCAAGGTCATGCTGGCAGGTATCGCCGAGCACGATTTCGATTTCGTCGAGCCGGTCTTCACAGCCAGGCAGGGCCAAAACGGCCCGCAGGCGTTCACGGGCGTGATCCATGGTCGCATCGCGCATCAACACCACCGGCGCGAAGCCTCGTTCTAAGGCCTTTGCCAGCACCCAGCTTCCAAGAATGCCGGTGCCTCCGGTGATTAATATCGAACGCTTGTCCATACGATTCCTTTCACGCACACGTCGCGGTCTATGACTTCCAAGTAAATTACTGCCGTGGCCTGAGGACCAGACCGGACCCACCGATCCGGGTCCGCAAACAATACCATGCAGGGGGAGGTTTCGTTACATAACACCCCGATAAATAAGGGGGTGCTTGACATGGAGTGACCTCATAGGGAGGGAATCGAATGCAATTCGATGACCGAACGTACTTCGGGATCCCTGCAATAACCGTGGAGTATAGCAGAATGAAGGTAGAAAATCTATCATTTTCTGTGGGCTGGCTGGCCGTCAATAGCCCGGAATCGCCACGGGCCCCGGGGTGGGGTGGGGCGCAGGAAGGCTCCCGCTACTCGGGGGCCAGTCCATCGGCCTTCATTTGCTCCTGGATATCCAGGTGCCAGGCGGTCTTATAGTTTTCCAGTTGTCCGTCTTTACCCGCCGACTCCGTGCGCGCTCTCAGCGCGCTAAGTTCTTGGGCTGTCATGGGTTTAAAGGCACGTGCCGTGGCGATATTTTCCCGCAGTTCGGTCAGGTTTTCCATGCCGGATACCACCGTGGAGACGGGCAGTGACATGGAATACCGGAGGCATTCGGCGACCGTGGCCGCCCCGGAAGCCGGGATGCGGCCGGGGCCCCCGGCCAGGGTTTTCATGGCGAGGATGCCCATTTCTTTTTCCACGGCCTTCCCCAGCACCCGCTGCTGAAAACTCCGGAAATGATAATCCATAACGCTCAGCGGCATCTGAATCGTATCCCAGTGAAAGCCCCGTTCAATCATCTCCAGGTGGGTGGTCGTCAGGTGGTGCCCGGTGAAGCCAATATAGCGGATTTTTCCCGCCTGTCGGGCTTTCTCCAGATAGTCGAGCACACCTTCCGTATAGATCTTCGCGGGACTGTCCGGGTGAACTACTTCGTGGACCTGCCAGAGGTCGATGGTGTCGACCTGGAGTCGTTTCAGGCTCTCTTCGAGATAGCGCTCGGCACCCGCAGCATCCCGGGCCTGGCCTTTCGTCATAAGGAAGGCCTTGTCCCGATAGCCGTCTTTCAGGGCCTTGCCCATGCGGATTTCACTGCGCCCGTCATGATAGGCCCAGGCATTATCGAGAAAATTGACGCCTTCGTCCAGGGCGGTGCGGATAAGACGGACGGATTCCTCGTCGGAAAGTGAGTCGACCCCTATGTGGTATCCGCCCACGCAGAGCAGCGAAACCTTTTCCCCGGTTTTTCCGAGGGTCCGATAGGGCATGTCATTGCGACGTTCGGCCCAGGCGGGATGGGCGGCCATGGCAATGCCGGCAGCCGAAGCGCCGAGGAATGTGCGGCGGTTCAATTCGTTCATAAGGATTCCCTCCGGAGTCGGGTTGGATCAATTGACCTGTCCATTGTAGCGGGGCATCGCCCTCCGTGTATAGACCGGCCCATGGCTTCCACCGGAAGGCAATGGTACAATGAAGGGCATAGTACCGTCGCCCGGGTGGTCTGAAATTACCTGCCACTGGGGTGGCGTCGCCCCAAAAAGACCAGGTCAGAGGTACGAGACCGCTATGCGTAGCCAATTTATCAAGCTGAAGAAGCAACTGCGACGCACCTTCCCCGATGCGGAGCTGGAAGTCGTGCGTACCGCCTACCGTGTCGCCGACGACGCCCATCACGGGCAAACCCGTCTCTCCGGCGAACCCTATATCCTCCACAGCCTGAGCGTGGCCCAGAATCTGGCCTCCGTGGGACTCGACCCCATCACCTGTGCCGCCGGGCTGCTCCACGATGTGCTGGAAGATACCCCGGTTACGAAGAGTGAATTGCGCGAGCAGTTTGGCGATGAAGTGACGCGGCTGGTGGACGGCGTTACCAAGATAAGCAGCCTGACGTTTCCTGAAGAGATGATGACCCAGGAGATTAAGCAGGCCCAGAATATCCGCAAGATGCTCGTGGCCACCGCCAAAGACGTGCGGGTCATTCTTATCAAGCTGGCCGACCGCCTCCACAATATCCGGACCCTGGAACACCTGCGCAAAGACAAGCGGGAGCGAATCGCCCGGGAAACCCTGGATATCTACGCGCCCATGGCCCATCGACTGGGTATCTCCCAGTGGAAGTGGGAGTTGGAAGACCACGCCTTTCACCATCTCATGCCCGACGACTATCGGGCTATCGCGCGGCAGGTGGCCATGAAGCGGCGTACCCGCGAGTCCCAACTGACGGATGTGATCCAGTTCTTGGAGAAGCGGCTGGCTGAAGCCGAGGTGACTGCCCACGTCATCGGGCGCCCCAAGCACCTGTACAGCATTTATCAGAAGATGGTGCAGCAGGGGAAAGACTTCCATGAGGTGATGGATATCCAGGCCGTCCGGATTATCACCCAGACGGAGGCGGGCTGCTATAACGCCCTGGGGGTGGTGCACAGTCTGTGGACTCCCATCCCGGGACGGCTCAAAGACTATATCGCCATGCCGAAGCTCAACATGTATCAGGCCATCCACACCACGGTCATGGGGGACAACGCCCGGCCCCTGGAAATTCAGATTCGCTCGGAAGAGATGGACAAGACCGCGCGGGAAGGTATTGCGGCCCACTGGCATTATAAGGAAGGCACGGAGAATGGCGATAAGAAGCTGAATTCCCACCTCGATTGGTTGCGCCAGATGTATGGCTGGCTGAAAGATGCGCATGCGCCCGAGGAGTTGATGGACAGCATGCGCCGCGATTTCGGCATGTCCCACACCTACGTGTTTTCTCCGAAAGGCGAAGTGAAGGAATTGCCTCCGGGCGCGACCCCCCTGGATTTCGCCTATCTGGTCCACTCCGATGTGGGACACCACTGCATTGGTGCGCGGGTGAATGGTCGCATGGTGCCCTTGCGCTATCATTTGCAAACCGGAGACGTGGTGGAAGTGTTGACGTCAAAGAATCAGACGCCCCATTTGGATTGGGTCGATATCGTCGTGACCGGCCGTGCGCGTACCCGCATTCGCCAACGGCTCCGTGAGTTGGGTGAGTTGGCCGCGGTGGATGACCCCGCGATCCAGCCCCATCACGAGGAAGCGGAGCCCC
The DNA here is from genome assembly GCA_030432675.1 of Candidatus Hydrogenedentota bacterium. Classification (GTDB taxonomy): domain Bacteria; phylum Hydrogenedentota; class Hydrogenedentia; order Hydrogenedentales; family JAEUWI01; genus JAEUWI01. Next base: position 8,783 of record JAUIMA010000209.1, read on the forward strand.
GTCCCAAACAACGACGTCCCGTTCCGCCCCGCCATGTTCCTGAGGTCGATGAAGCGACCCGCAGAAACCTTATTCGTATCGAGGGCGATAAGGGCCTGGAGGTGCAATTCGCCAAGTGTTGCAACCCCATGCCGGGCCACGCCCTCATCGGCTATATCACGAAGAAAACCGGAATCAGCGTGCACCGGGCGGATTGTAAGAGTTTCGCCAAGTCCGCCCGTGATGCGGGCCGTGTGGTAGAAGCCACCTGGGAAGGGGAGGGCATGTTTGAAACCACCCTCCACGTGCGCATTGGGCACCGCCCCAATGTGTTGGCCGATTTGACCAACGCGTTGCGCCCCATCAATATCGACATTCTCCGAGCGGAGTACCGTGCGGATGAGGCGGGTGCCGGGTGCTTCGATTTCACGGTGGAAACCTCCAGCCAGGGTGCCGTTAATCGCATCATCCGCACGCTGCAATCGGTTACCGGCGTGGTGACCGTCGAGCGAGCCAAGGAACCCAAGCGCCAGGCCGAAGCCCTGGCCGTTGCCGGGTAGGTGCTCATGGAACGTTTCGAACTCGTTTCCGAATTCGCGCCTGCCGGCGATCAGCCTGCGGCTATCGATGCCCTCGTAGAAGGCGTGGAGGAGGGCCTGATGAACCAGGTGCTCCTCGGCGTCACTGGTTCGGGGAAAACATTCACCGTGGCCAATGTGATCGAGCGAACCCAGCGCCCTGCCCTGGTGCTGGCCCACAACAAGATTCTCGCGGCCCAGCTCTATGGGGAATTCAAGGCCCTCTTCCCCAACAATGCGGTGGAGTATTTTGTTAGCTACTACGATTACTACCAGCCCGAAGCCTATGTCCCCGCGAGTGATACCTTCATCGAAAAAGACGCGTCGATCAATGATGAGATTGACAAGATGCGCCACGCAGCCACCCGGTCCCTGTTGACCCGGCGGGACTGTATCATCGTGGCCAGCGTGTCGTGTATCTATGGCATCGGGTCGCCCGAAGTCTACGGCGCCATGCGTATCGAGTTGGAGCCAGGGGCCACCCTCGATCGGGACGAGATGCTTTCGGGACTCGTGGAGATGCAGTATTCCCGCAACGACGTGGACTTTTATCGCGGTACCTTCCGGGTCCGTGGTGATATTGTGGATATTTTTCCTTCCTACGAAGCCGAGCGGGCCGTGCGGGTGGAGTTTTTCGGCGACGAAATTGAGTCGCTGGTGGAGATTGACCCCTTGCGCGGGACGG
>JAUIMA010000210.1 GCA_030432675.1 Candidatus Hydrogenedentota bacterium
CTCAGAGGGGCATCACAATCGGGACAGGTCGGCACCGCCACTTCGGTGTGCACCCCGCCGCACGCGAAACATTGAAACTGAAATTGTGGCAGATCCTGTAACATTCCGACGTGCACCCTCCACATACTAAAACAGACGCCCTGGTAAGAGACCAGAGCGCCTGTCAGCATAAATCAATTTTGCGTCAAAATCCCAGACTAGAAAATCCAGCCGAAAAGGAAGTTGAAGACTCCTTCTACGAAGTCAAAGATCCATCCGAAGACGTCGCCGATAAAATCGAAGATGAACATGGTATTCTCCTTAGGTCGTTTTGCGTGTTGTTTCATCCTGAAAATACACGGGACCTGAAAGCCAGCCCGTGCATGTATACAATACCCTTGTATTCCGTGTATGTTACATCTTTACCCCGGATGTCGCAAGTTTTTTAGCGTCGATTTTCGCACTTTGCGCGCAATCACTCTGTGCCGCTGAATCCCATGACATTCCCTGATATGACACCACCGCCACCCACGCCCCCCAAGGCACCGGTGGCCGTGATGGTCGGTATGTTCACCTTCACCCCCAGTGTGTGTCGCTCTCCGAGTCGGTCAACGGTGAAATACAAATTCCCGTGATCCTGCGCATCCAGAAGCGCCATCTCGTAGTCCAGATTATTCGTCACGTTCCGGCGGTTCACGCCGATGATGACATCCCCCCGTTGCACGCCCGCCGCACGGGCCGCGCCCGTTTCTGTCAGGGCATTTACATAGAGCCCCTGCTCTACCGCAAGACCAAAATTTTTGGCTGTTGCCGGAGTCAGGGGACTGGCCTGGGTACCGGCCGTCATCAGATCAAAGCCCTGGACCATTTGCTGCACATCCGTGTTGAGCGTGGAGTTGATGGCGTTGATAATCACCTGCCCATCCACATAGTACTGCTCTTCGAGCGTATCCATCACCTTGCGGATGGCTCCCTCCCCAAAGCGATGCTCCAGCAGGATAAAGAGTCCCATGGCGGCATTGAGGTAGTCGCGATCATGGCTCGGGTCATCAAACTGACTCCAATTAAAAAGCTCCGGTCCCACCGTCGCCAGGGCACTCAGGGGCTGCTGAAAGACGTGGTTGCTTTCAAAGCTGGAAAGGGCGACATCCTCTTCCCCTTCCACCACGCGCTCCCGAAGCTTCTCGTAAACCAGAAATTCGGCATAGTTGGCCAGCCCTTCCCGGAACCACCGCGTGAGGTAGTTGGTCTTCGTTAAGGGGCTCGTCTTCTGGTCCGCCAGGATCAAGGGGGGGCGCGCCGGGTCCACCAGGCTCAGCTTGGTAAGCTCGTGGATGAACATGTAGGGGTAAAAGGGATTGCCCGCGCGAATCGTTTCAAAGTCTTCGTCGCCTTCGACGGTGAAAAGTGGGAATTGAAACACCGAATTGGTGGGTGCAAAGCCACCGGTCACCGTGCCCGGCATGGTATCGCGACGTAGTAAATAGGCCCGCACCGGCGTCTCTAAGGCGCGCCCGAAATGGCGTTCCACATGGGCGATGTGCTGCTCCATCTCCATGGCAAGCTCACCCGCCTGCTCATTCAATCCCGCCTGGAATGTCACCTCTACCCGACCGACTTTCGCCGTGCCTTCATAATACTGGGTGGCCACGTAGCTGTCGTCCACCACCAGCGAGTCATCATAATTGAAGGTCACGTTGAAGGAAGTCTTCTCGGTCTGATTCCGAGCTTCGTCGTAGTTTTCGGTGGCGCTCTGCTGCTGCATCGTTTCGCAGCCCAGCAGCAGGACCGGTATCGCCAGGATCAAGAGCACCGAAGGAACATTTCGGGCGAGTAGAGCGTTCATCCTATCCCTTCCTCATGGATTACATGGGCGCACTATCACACATGCACCCGGGAACCCCCAAGTGTACTGCCTGTCCCCCATCGATGCAACCGACCGACGGGCATGAGAGCGGGGAGAAGGGGACGGCCCACCACTCACCGGATTCAGGTAAGCTCCCCGAGCCAGGTATCGAAAAGTGATTTCTAAGGGACGCTCCGGCCGGCCATAGATGAGGAACCGGGGGTGCCACCCTCAAGCGGGGCGGCCTAGCCGCACCGCTTGTGGGTGATGGGACTTCGCCGAGGCACGAGCCTCCCCGCAACCACGGCACAAAAACCAACACCCATCACCTTTTCTGGCGTGGTGCTCCTGAATCCAACGCACCCACAACCTTCCCCCGCTGCGCTCCTCCGGTTGAGGGTGACACCCGCCATCATTCTTGAAACGGTCCGATGGGTGCGGGCAACCCCGATCTACTTCCCACCCGCTACAGGGCTTCCCGGAAGAGGGCTTCAAAGTCTTCGGCGGAAACGGCCCGCTCATTACAGCTGTGGCACACGTCCTTGACGGCAATCTCCACAAGAGCTGCAAGGTGCTCTTCCTTCACACCCACGGCGGCGAGACCGGAAGGCAGGCCCAACTCGGCGTTGAACTGCTCCAACCACACATCAAAGGCCATGGTCGTATCCACAGCGGCCTGAAGGCGGACCATGCGTTCGGGCAGGGCCACGGCGTTGAAGCGCATGCAGGCAGGCAGCATGAGGGCGATGGCCGTGCCGTGATGTAGATCACAGACGGCCGACAGGGCGTGGGCACAGGAATGGGTCACCCCCAGCCCTTTCTGGAAGGCCGTAGCCCCCATGGAGGAGGCCATGAGCATATTGCCCCGCGCCACAATGTTGGTGGGTTCCTTGACGGCCGTGGCCAGGTTCTCTTTCACCAGGCGGATGCCTTCGAGGGCGATGCCATCGGCCATGGGGTGATAGCCCTTGGCCAGGAAGGCCTCCACGCTGTGGGACAACGCGTCGACACCCGTGGCCGCCGTCACGCCCGCAGGCAGCCCCACGGTAAGCTCGGGGTCAGCCACGACGAGGGGCGGCATCATGCGCGCATCAAAAATAATCCGCTTCACGTGCTTTTCATCGGAAATCACGCTGCTGCGTCCCACTTCACTCCCCGTACCGGCGGTGGTGGGCACACAGATATTGAAGGGAATCTCTTTGTCGACCGGGGGCACATCAGGGTTGCCGTCTTCATAGTCGAAGACATCGCCCGGGTGATTGATCATGAGGGCAATGACCTTGCCCACGTCGAGGGCAGCGCCGCCGCCGAGAATGATAAAGGAATCGGCCTGGTGCGCCCGGAAGGCATCCACCCCCTGGGTCACCTGGGGCTTGTCCGGATTACCTTGGATCTCGCTGTATACGGCGGCTTCGAGCCCTTCCGACTTCAACGTATCGACCATCTCGGCCACGAAGGGCAGGCCGGCGATGCCCCGGTCGGTCACGATGAGGGGGCGACGCTTGCCTTCTGCCTTGAGCAACGCGCCAAGCTGCGCACGGGAGCCCGGGCCAAAAATCATGCGGGTAGGGTAATTGTACGATGCGGCTTGCATGGATATTCCTTCCAGTTTTCCCGACGAATCGCGGGTTGGAGATGGGTCATTCTATCGAGTGGGGCAGGCGGAAGCGGCAGGGAAGCCACAAGTCCGCCCAATCTTACGATGAAAAATAGTGCTTCAGCCAGTTGGTGAATTCCAACTCACGAATTCCGTCGTCCATCAGGTCATCATCGATACCGAGCTGCCAGCGGAGGTCCTTGCGATGGGGCTCCGCCACCAGTTGGTCCAGACGGGCCACATAATCGGCCATGCCCGCGCCGGGTCCAAAGAAGTTCAGCTTCGTAAGCTTTTCTTCCCGAGCCTCAATGAGACGGGCCACTTCCTGGAGATCATACTCCGGGTGGTATTGCACGGCCCACATTTCACCGTTCTTATAGGTAAAGGACGCCGCCTGAACCTCACTCCAGCCGTTGCTCGCCAGGAGGATCGCGCCTTCGGGAAGGCGTTTCACTTCGTCATCGTGACTCATGAAGTGGGAATACACCGGGGGCTTTCCGGCAAACAGGGGGTGGGCCTTGCCGGCTTCGTTCAGCAGGATTTTCTGTCCCACGCCCATTTCACGGCCGAGCTCACAGGGACCACATTCCCCACCGGCCACGACGGCGGCCACCTGGATGGCCCAGCAACTGCCAAACTGGGGCAGGCCCAGCTCAAAACCTTTGTCACACAGATCGATGTGCCGTTTTACCTCGGGCTTATCGTGGTAAATGGTCATGTTGCAGCCCGGCCACAAGATGCCGTCGAATTCCTTCAGGGCCTCCAGTGGGTATTCATCATAGGTATCGTCATCGCTGCTGAGCCATACCTCGTAGTCGGCTTCCGGCATATACTTGGCAAGCAGATCACGGTATAACTCCCACGCCAGACGCATCCGTACTTCGGCAAACTTTGCCCGGCTCTCGGCGTTGTACCCGTCGGGAATCAAAAAACGCTTCTTGGTGGACATTCCGTACTCCTGTTACTGAAATGAAGGTAGTAGAAAGGGGGTTGGCCGCGCCCCTGGGGACACGTACCGATGCGTAACACGCCTGTCCCGACAATGGCTGGGTCTACGGGGTCATCCCCGCAAGAATTTCTGGCAATTCACCGTAATTATCACACACCGCATCGGGGAGATGGCCCTCCAGCGGCCGGTCTTTCACCACCGTCAGCAAGACGCCCCGGGCACCCACGGCATGGGGTCCGCCAATGTCGTTGTGGGGGCGGTCACCGATGTGCACGATGTCTTTTACATCAATGGAAAAGGCGTCGGCCACGGACTCAAAAACCCGGGGATGGGGCTTGGAATTGCCGAGTTCGTCGGAAAAGACGAAGTGGTCGAAATACGACAACATCCCGGCGCCTTCGAGTAGTTTGCGGAGGTTGGTGCCGGGGCTGAAGATGGTATCGGAAATGATGGCCAGCGGGTATTTCCCGTGGAGGGCCTGGAGGGCTTCCAGGGCACCGGGAGCCGGGTCGGGGCTGTGGACCAGTTCCATATCTTCATGGAGACGTACGAGTTCCGCAAATTCAGCGGCAGGCAACTCGCGACCCAGACCATTCAACAGGATCTCGAGACGTTCGGCCACGCTCATGGTGACGTGCAGATCATGCCACACCTTGCGATAGGCCGCATCGGCCACATCATAGGCCAGGTCCACCGCTTCCCGCGCAATGGGAGCCGCCTTTTGAAGGTATTGATGGACCAGTTCCCGCCGCGCGACAGGCTTGGGGGAAAGGCCCGCAGCCGCCCGTTTGGGCTCATCGGTATCGTCGCAAAAGAGACAATCCCACAGGTCAAATGTTACCGCACCAATGGGACGTTTCGTCATGGCGAACTACCTTCTGAGGGTGGATCTTACTCGTCAACTGGAAATAGGTAATGAGAATTACACGGGTACGTCGGTCGGCAAATGGGCCGCCAAAACGGACGCAGAGTGGATGGTTGGCTATCAAATGCCCACCCAGGAAGGGGAAGGGCTCCCACGACGAGATCGTAGCATATAGACCCTAATCGAGGCAAAAAATCACCCCCAATACGACAACGAGGTAGGATTGATTGATAACTTGAGAGAGACCCGCGAAAGACGTCCTCGGTGTCCACTGTCTCATCGACTTCTTACCCAGACGCTAGCGGTATCCCCCACCATACCCCAAAATAGTTTTTCCCCGGTACCTTTGCTATACTGTTCGCTCGAAACATGGGGAGTTGTGTGCCTGCCGTCGGGGTGAGGCACTGCCAGAATCTACACGGACCGAGTCCCGTCCCCGTCGACTCTACACACGATCGATAATTACCCCTGCGGATGCATGTAAAAAGGAGAATCCATGTCTTTTCCCATTGATGTAAGCAACTATAAGCCGGTGGCTATTGACCCCTTCACCGCGAAGGGAATCACGCCCGAACAAAAAGCCCAACTGTTGACCAACATCGATATCGTGCGCGACACCATCGTGTTTTTCACGGCGGTGGCCGGTATTCGCGGTTTTGGTGGCCACACGGGCGGTGCCTACAGCATCGTGCCCGAAGTGCTCATCGCCGACAGCTTTATGAAGGGTAGTGACCGTGTTTACCCCGCCTATTTCGACGAAGGTGGACACCGGGTAGCTATCCAATACGCCATGAGCGCCTTCAACGGCGAAATGCCCTTCGAAAAACTCCTTCAATACCGTGCGGCGGGCGCCGGCCTCTATGGCCACCCCGAAATCGACCCGGAATTGGGCGTTAAGTTTGCCTCCGGACGGCTCGGACACATGTGGCCCTTCGTCAACGGTGTGGCCAAGGCCAACAGTGACGGCGTGGTCTTCATGTTTGGCTCCGACGGCTCCCAGATGGAAGGTAACGACGCCGAGGCGGCCCGCCTGGCCGTCGCCCAGCAGCTCAATGTGAAGCTCGCCATCGACGACAACAACGTCACCATCTCCGGTCATCCCAACGACTACCTCCCCGGCTATGACGTGGCCAAGACCCTCGAAGGCCACGGCCTCACGGTCGACACGGGCGACGGCGAAGACTTCGACGCCCTCTTTGACCGCATGCTCAAGTCCATCCAGACCGACGGCCCCGTCGCCCTGGTTAACCGCCGCGCCATGGCCCCCGGCATCCCGGGCATCGAAGGCACCCACGCGGGCCACGATGTTATCCCCAAAGACGCCGCCATTGCCTACCTGACCCTCAAGGGACAGGACGCCGCCATTAAGTTCCTCGAAGGTGTGAATAAGACCAGCGCCTCCGTCTCCTACGTGGGTTCCACCGAAGAGATGGGCAGCAACCGCACCGAGTTCGGCACCATCGTCAATGGCATCCTCGACAAGATTCCCGCCGCCGAGCGCCCCCACAAGGTCCTCGTGGTCGACTCTGACCTGGAAGGCTCCACGGGCCTCAAGGGCATCCGCGTCGCCCACCCCGAGGTCTGCATCAATGGTGGCGTCCAGGAACGCGGCAACTTCTCCGCCGCCGCTGGCTTTGGCTTTGGCCCCGGCAAACAGGGTATCTTCTCCACCTTCTCGGCCTTCCTGGAAATGATTATTTCCGAAGCCACCATGGCCCGCCTCAACGAAGCCAACGTCATCTGCCACTTCTCCCACGCCGGTGTGGACGAAATCGCCGATAACACCTGTCACTACGGCATCAACATCTGGCTGGCCCACAGCGGCATCAAAGAAGGCGACACCAACCGCCTCTACTTCGCCGCCGACGCGGGACAGCTCAAGAGCCTCGTGGAAACCATCTGGGACGACGAGGGCATCCGTTACGTCTTCACGACCCGGAGCAAGGTGCCCTTCATCGCGAAGGAAGACGGCTCCAAGTTCTACGACGACGCCTATCAGTTTGTGCCCGGCAAAGACGAAGTAGTCCGTGAAGGTAGCGCCGGTTACGTGGTGTCCTACGGCGAAATGCTCTACCGCGCCATCGACGCCGTGGACCGCGCCCGTGCCGAAGGTATTGACGTGGGCCTCATCAACAAGCCCACGCTCAACGTCATCGACGAAGACATGCTCAAGAAAGTCGGCGGCAGCCCCTTCGCCCTCGTGGTGGAAGCCCAGAACGAAAACAACGGCCTCGGCAGCCGCTACGGCACCTGGCTCTTGGAGCGTGGTCTTGCCCCCAAACTCGGCGTCATGGCCGTCCACAAACCCGGCGAAGGCGGCATCCCCGAACACATCGCCCACCAGGGCCTCGACCCCGACAGCATCCTCGCGAAGATCAAAACGCTGGCAGGATAATCGCCGCGCGATAAATTAAGACACACGACGGCCCCGGTGCAATGCGCTGGGGCCGTTTTTTTGTGGGACGGGTGAGACCGTTGGGACCTGTGGGACAAGACGAACGTGCCAACCCGCCGTCGGACTTCCTGACCAGCGGCCATTTATTCTTAACCACAAAGAACGCAAAGAACACAGAGAATAAATACTTTTTGTCCGCTTTGCGTTCTTTGTGGTTAAAAACCGATATAGAAAATCTCGCTGACCACGCACCGCACTCCCATTTTCCATTCGTGTTCATTCGTGTCCATTCGTGGTTCCACCTTTTAAGACACAGAGCGCCGCGGTCGTCTTTTGTGGGACCGGTGAGACTGTTGGGACCTGTGAGACAAGGCGAACGTGCCACCCCGCCGTCGGACCTCCTGACCAGAGGCCATTTATACTTAACCAGTAGAGTAGGGCGAGGCCGTGGCCCCGCCCCCTCGTCAAACCGGACATGCAGTTTTCCCGCATCCGGCTTTCCTCTGTGCTCTCGCCGTGGGCATTCACGTGATTCAGTATTCATAGGGAGACGAGTCCCATCTTGCGAAACACTTCGTAGTAGGTTGTATCTGAGGCTACCTTCCACGGTCGCTGACTTCGACGTTTTAGATGCCGTCTCAGCCGTTCGCGCGTGAAGGCGTTTATTTCTCGATACGCCTTTCGGGGATAACCCACACTGTAGTAGTTGGACCAGCCTTTGAGCTGGACGTTTACCCGTCTGATGAGTTCGGGTAGCGGTGTGTGACTTTGGCTGGTGTTGACGAGTTCGCGTATGCTCTCTCGCTCCCGGTTAATCGCGCCTTTGGACGGCACCATATTGAGATACTTATGGCTACCGCCATTCAGGTCCCGGTCGTACCGGTACGTATAGCCAAGGAAGTCTACCGACGCTCCTTCGTCTCGCAGGTTTACTACCCGTGTTTTCTCCCGATTCAGCGTGAGACCCAACCTGTTTTCCACCGTGCGTTCCACCCACCCTTCAATCCGATGGTCTATGTAGCGCGCCACAATGACAAAATCATCGGCGTAGCGCACCAGTCGGGCATTGGCCCAGGTCCCCGGCCCCTTGGGGCCGTAGAAGTTCCGGTCGAGCCAGTTCAGGTAGAGGTTGGCAAGTAACGGGGAAATGACCCCGCCCTGTGGTGTCCCGTTTCGCGAGCGACGCAAGCCGCCACTCCCGCCACCCGAACCCTTGCCTTCCGGTTCTTTCACGGGCGCGGTCAGCCAGAGTCGGATGAGCCGAAGCACATGCCGGTCACTGATTCGCACCCGCAGGGTTGCCATCAGATTTTCGTGGGGTATGGCGTCAAAGAAACCTTGAAGGTCTGCGTCATAAACCGCGCTACGGCCTTCCTTGATATGCTCTCGGATTTTCTCCAGGGCTTGACCGGCACTGCGTTTGGGCCGATAGGCATACGAGCAGTCGTTGAACTCCTCCTCGTAAATTGGCCCAAGTATAAGCGTCGCCGCCGTCTGGGCTACTCGGTCACGTATCGTGGGTATCCCCAAGGGGCGCAACTTACCGTTGGCCTTGGGAATGTAGACACGCCTCACCGGCTGCGGACGGTACGTCTTACTCTGGAGGCTTTCCTGAAGCTCACGTAGAAAACCAACTACGCCTTCCGCCGACTTCTCAATATCTTCAACACTTATCCCGTCTACACCCGGTCGCCCGTTATTGGTGCGCACCGAGCGCCATGCCGCCTCCAGCGTATCTGTACGGAAAATGTGTCCATACAACGCATAAAAGCGGAACTGTGGTTCACGTTTGGCCTTCTGGCCCAGTTTGCTTCTCAACGAAGAAAGTTTCATCGACATCCCCGGTTCGGGAACGTCGTAGTCATCCGTAGTAGGCACAGCCAATCGGTTTTCCTCCTCTCGTCGCAAACATACACAAAGTAGAGTCCCTTCGCTCCACGGGAATTACCCCGCTTCTCCGCTACTATGGACTCCTCCGAATCCCCGCGAACCTAATACACGGTTATGTCTTCCCGTGAATTATTGAGGCCATTACCCTCAACCCGCAGGGCCTCTCAGGTTCCTGACAGACCTTTCCGCACGCGCCGTCTCCTATCACCCCGGAAGGCCCAACAAGTGCACATGCTCATTGCTTCCCTGTTGGCAGCGGGCTTCGACTTCTCTGGAAGAGTGGCCACCTTCACTTAGCGTAACGAGGCCGAAACGAGTTCACTTACGTTACGGCTCATGCGTTTGGCGCTCAAGGCTTCGACACCACGGTTACCCGTAAGCGCCGCTCGATTGCCTACATGGTGAACGAGCAAGTACCATGTTAACTACCTTTCAAGTTAATAGGTCGGTCAGACTTAGCCTGACGCACCAAAGAACGCAGAGAGCACAAAGGG
>JAUIMA010000211.1 GCA_030432675.1 Candidatus Hydrogenedentota bacterium
GGAACATCTTTATTCATTATTTCTATACCATCTCTTTTTGGGTTTTCTGGCGATATAAGAAATGAATCTACTCTTATTGATTGGGAACTACTTATTCCATTTTCATCTATTGCAATGGCAGGTATATTACTAGGTTCGTATTTAGTGAAATACATCTCCTCAAAAAACTTAAAATCTGGATTTGCCTAACGCCATCGGGTAGCTGATGCTTCAATTCCTCAATTTTCAAGCCTAATTCAAGACGGATCATGTCCAATTCCATGCCCCAGTTGAAATCCATACGGACCGTAACTTGGTCAGGAGAAGTATCGGATGAGATTTTTTTTACACCTTTGATGGTGGAAAGGCCTTCCTCAAGTACCTTGGTAACGTCGCGTTCGAGAATTTTTGGGTTCTGGTTCGGATAGGAAACAAATACCCACATGCCAGGAAAGTCAACTTGGGGAAGGAAAGCCAATTTCAGTTTTTGGAATGAGAGTAGGCCGATCACAACGATGCAAACCAACGCCATAATGATGGATACTGGCCGTTTTACGGATAGTTCCCAAATTTTCATGACAACGCCTCCCGTTCCTCCGCAAGCCTCTTAGGCCCAGGTATTTCCAAACCTGGGGTCACAATGGCGTAAAGCACTGGAATTAGGATTAATGTGATCAAAGTGGAAAAAACCAAACCGCCGATGACTCCCACAGCCAAAGGCATGCGCATCTCGGCGCCTTCACCCGAGGCAACAATCATGGGCAGCAAGCCCAGCACGGTGGTTACCGTCGTCATTAAGATAGGGCGAAGACGGACCGTGCCCGCCTCGACTATAGAATCCAACTTCGAGTTGCCCCGTCGGCGCAATTGATTGATGTAGTCCACCAACACGATGGCATCGTTTACCACGATACCCGCGAGCACAATACCGCCCAGGAAGACCATAATACTGAGGTCGATGGCCATCCAATCGAGGGCATAGACCACCCCGATGAACGCCAGGGGCACGCTTGCCATAACGAGGGCAGGGTGCCAAATGGATTCGAACTGACAGGCCATCACGACGTACACCAGGAAAATAGCCAACAAGAGAGCAAAGTAGAGACTGGAATAGGACGTCTCCAATTCCCGGTTTTGTCCGCCCAACTCGAAGTAGTACCCCTGCGGGCGATCAAGGTTGCGGACCGAGTCCAGGATATCGCGGGATACGGCCGCCAAATCACGGTTTTCGATGTTGGCCGAAATAACCACCACGCGCCGTTGATCGACGCGCCGGATTTCACTCGGGCCTTCCTGCAGTTGAATATCCGACACCGATTCGAGGGGAATCACCCCGGAGGTTGTGCCCAGATTCAATTGCTCCAGCTTACGAAAACTATCGAGGAAATTTTGCTCTGCCCGCACGCGAATATCGATTTTTTCACCCGACAGACTGAATTTAGTGGGCACGTCGCCTTGCAGTTCCGAGCGGATTCTGGCCGCAACCTGGGTCACGGAAATCCCCCGTGCAGCAAGCAATGCCCGGTCCGGGTGGATAATAATTTCGGGATACCCCGGCTTCACGCTCAACTCTGCATCGGTCACGCCCGCCACTTCACTGACGCGGGCCAGGGCGGCCTCACCCAGTTCCCGGAGTGGTTGCAACTCTTCGCCAATGACCTGAAGCTCGATGGCGGTCTTAAAGCTGAAGAGCGAAGGAAGTTGAAAGGTAATCTCTTCCGTGGGTGCGGGCGTGATCATGGCGCGGATATCTTCGATGATGTCGTCTTGATAGAGGGCCTTCCGCTCGGGATCGACCAGCATCACGGAGAAGAGGGCCACGTTTTCCCCGCGCTGGGTGGCACCCCGGGTGCTTTCCTGCCCGACCTCCACGGTCACGCGGTCGATATCGGGGTGGCGGCGCAAGACGGCCTCTACCTCCCGGGCCCGCTGCTCGGTTTGTTCGATGCGGGTACCGGCGCGGGTTTCCAGTTGTACGGAAAACTCACCCTGCTTCATGGGCGGAATCAACTCACTGCCGAGATCGCGCAGGGTGTAAAAGGCGTGTGCCGCCAGTAAGAGCGTCAGCAAGAGAATAACCGGGCTGAATCGGAGGGCATGCTGCAAGGTGGCCCCATAGGCGGCGCGCAGGGCATTGAAGGCCAGATCGAAGAAGCGCAGGGGCAGCCACAAGATCACGCGCATCACACTGCGGATCGCGACGTAAAACGCCAGGCAAACCAGACAGAAGGAAAAGAGCATTGTTACGACCACGGCGGCGACCATACCCAGGGCCAACTGGCAAATCAGGAGTGCCGTCAATAGAACCAGGAGAAGGGGAGAAAAAAGTACGGCCATACCGCGGCGTCCCCAACCCCATTCGGCCCAATGGGTGCGAATAGCCACCAGCGGTGCGAAAGCCTCGGTGATTGTCTCGCGGAAGTAGGTCCGCAGGTAGGATAGCCCCCGGGGCACGACGCCGAAAATCGCCGCGAGGCGTCCCCGATTATCGGTATCCCGCAATTCTCGGTAGGCCCGGAAAGCCCAAAAGACATCGGAACCCTGCTGGGTCTTCACGCCCTGTCGGGAGGCCACCAGGGGAATCAGATAGAGCGCCGTTAACAGGGAGGCCAACAGCGAAAAGGTCACGGTGAGCGCCAGGTCACCAAAGAGCTGCCCGGCGATGCCCTCCACAAAGGTAATGGGCATGAACACGCAGATGGTCGTCAGGGTGGAGGCCGTTACGGCGCTCGCCACCTCCCGCGTACCCCGCTCCGCCGCATCCACGGGGTTATCGCCCTCTTCGCGACAACGGAAGATACTTTCAAGCACGACGATAGAGTTGTCGACCAGCATGCCCACCCCGAGGGCCAGGCCACCGAGCGACATGATGTTCAGCGAGATATCGCGCATGAACAGCGGCACAAAGGTCGCCACCACCGAAATAGGGATGGCGAAGCCGATGATCATCGTACTCTTCAGCTCGCGGAGGAATACGAAGAGGACCATGAGGGCCAACACGCCACCGATAATGGTCGCGTCTTTTACTTCTTCGATGGAACCCTGGATAAAACGGGATTGGTCACTAATCAAGGTGAGCTCAATATCATCGGGCAGTTCATCAAGCAGGCTGTAGGTATCCAGTTCCTGTTTGACCGGCTTTCCTGCTTCGAGTTGTTTTTTCCGCAGCTCTTCCTGAACGTTGGCAACGAGTTGCTCCATGAAACTGAGCTCGCGCTCAAAGCCCAGGAGATCCTTCACCTCGTTACAGACTTCTACCGTATTGGCATCGCCCTCTTTAAAGATCTCGAGCCCAACCGCCTCGCGGCCGTTGATACGCACCACGGTTTCCCGCTCTTTGGTCCCCATAAACACATCGGCCACATCGGCCAGACGCACGGGCTGACCACTGGCGGAAGTGATAATGGCATCGTGAATTTCTTCCACACTGCGGTATTCGTTGTAGGTGCGGACGAGATATTCCGAGCGCCCCTCTTTCAGCTGACCACTGGACTGACTGATGTTTTGCTGGGCGAGACTGTTCCCCACGATTTCCATGGTAAGGCCGAGGGCCTTCACCCGCTGGGGGTCGACCAAGACCTGCACTTCCGCTTCCTGGCCCCCTTTCACCAGGACCTGGGCGATGCCCGCTTTGGCCTCCAAATCGCTCTTCAGATGGCGCTCGGTGGCTTCCCGTATCAGAGTAAGCAGCGCCTCATATTCTTCTGTGCTCTGTGCGTTGTCACTGCCCGCACGCACATCCGGCACGGTAATAGCCACCTGCATCACCGGGTCGAGGGTAGGGTCAAAGCGAAGAATGACGGGCTTTTCGGTGACCTCCTGCGGTGCGGCAAAAAGGTCCAGGCGATCACGGACATCCTGCTGGGCCACGTTCATATCCGTGTCCCACGTGAACTCCATAATGATTTCGGAGAGCCCGGCAGATGACACGCTGCTGACTTCCACCAGCCCGCTCACGATGCTGAGCATCTCCTCCAGGGGACGGGTGACTAGGTTTTCCACGACCTCGGGAGCCGCACCTTCATACTCGGTACGCACCGTGAGGGTGGGATAGTCAATATCGGGCATGAGATTGATGGGCAGCTGCTGATAGGAGCGCACGCCAAAGACGATCAGCGTAAGGAAAATCATGGCCGTGGTGACGGGCCGCCGAATCGCCAGGCGATACTTGCTAGTCGAGGACTGTGCTTCTTCGGTCATGGGGGTCCTGTACGATTCAAGGGAGTCAGGGAGACTTCATGCCGCCGTCTGGATTGCCACGGCATGTCAGGCCAACACAGCGGTCAGATTACAGTAAGAAAGGCGCACTCGGGCACCCGGTCACGGGCCACGCCGCCGGGGTTTCCGATTGTCATTTTCGGGCTCCGCTTCCGAGCGCTTCTTCGCCGTTTCCAGCGCCGCATCGGCATCCAGCGACTCCTTCGCGGCGAGGGCCTCTTCGATGGAACTGATTTCAACGGCGTCGCCATCATTGACCGTCTGCTGTCCCAGGGTAATGACCCGGTCATCGGGTGCCACACCGGAAACGATCTCCGTGTAGTCACTATCCGACAGACCCACTTCGACCTCGACCCGGGTGGCCACCCAACGATCACCGCCGTCACTTGCCGGCTCTGTTTCCATGGGCTCAGTGCCGTCTTCTACCGCCCCGTCAGACGCCGCCTCGGAAGGAGCCGGTCTCACGAGCATGACATAGCGCCGGGTATTGTCTTCGATGATGGCATCTTTGGGAACCGCCAATGTGTCTTTACGGGTGTCCATCACCAGCCGATAGCGGGCAAAGGCGGCTTCACGCAGGTACTTATGATCCTTGGCGTCAAAATCGAGGATGACCTTGATGGCACTGCTTTGCAAATCCACCCCCGGATTGATGCGGCGCACCGTGGCCTTGAACTCACGGTCCCCGGCGGAGTCGATGGTAACGAAAGCTTCCTGACCGACCCGCAGGCGCGGCAGGTAGCGTTCGTTGACGTTGATGGGCAAAACATACGACGCGGGGTCCACGATGGTAAAGGCGGGTGTACCGGAACTGACCAGCATTCCCTGCTGCAAACTACGTTGGGTAATGACCCCATTGATAGGTGCCCGAATCGTCAGGTGGGTTAATTGCACTTCCTGCACGTCGAGGGAGGCCTTGGCCTGTTCGTAGCTGAACTTGGCGTTATCCCGCTCCGCCGGACTCACGATGCCTTCGCGCAGCCCGCCCTCGGCCCGTTCGTAGGCAATCTTCTGCTGGGCCACGTTTACGCGGGACTGGCGCACCTGGGCCTCCATCTCGGCCCGGTCCAATTCGGCGAGCACCTGGCCCTTCTTCACCCGGTCGCCCTCTTCCACGTTGAGTGATAGGCAATGGCCCGTCCCTTTGGCCACGACTTCTACCTGATCTTCCGCGGTAATGCGGCCCGTTTCCGAGAGGTATTCCGAGATATCTCGCCGGGTGGGTTGCTCGGCTTCTACCAACGCGACGGCGCGCACGGGTGCCTCGGCGATTTTCGCATCCACCTTAGCACCACTGTCTTGATTGCAGCCGGTCGCCACGACAAGTAAGCCGAAAAGTGCTAAAGCTCGATAAACGCTATACATGCGCGATGATATTCCTTTCGAAAATCGGGCCTGGACCTGTATGATGTGAGGGTAGCCAATGGAATGGTCACAGGTGGCCATTGGACTCAACGTTTGGGAAGGAGGTTGCACACGGGACACGCCCTACCCTACTCTAAGGGCGTGGAACTGTTACCTGAGCGTTCAGCCTTCCTTTCACCCATATAGTGGAAAGGCTGTTACACCCTGGACAGTACCTTGCTTCGTGTGTATGTTTAAGTATACCAGCAATCTGCACGAAGTGTGCAATCAGTCCACAGCATTTCCTATGATAGGAACGGGAGAGATGGGCTTTCGCAAGAAGGCCCTGTGAATATATTGTTGACACGGAACTGCTAAAATGGCATGATGCCAGCATGAATGATGATACCTGTCTGGGCCAGTGGGGCCCGATCGCGCTTTTTCGGCGGAAGCAAGGAGTCTTTTGCATGTATGCTCTGCGGGGTAATGTAACTCGTTTAATTTTAACGGTTTGTCTGACCGCGTTACTCGCGGGGTGTCCCTTGAAAGGGGACAATGGACTTACCCTGATTCTGACACCGGCCTTTCTGGATTTCGGTGCTGATGAGGATTCCCTCATCTTTCAGGTCCATCGTAACCTGACGAATTCGCCGGTAGAACCGGTGGTCGTCTCGACCAGCCAACCCTGGATTGTGCCCGAGACCTGCACCGCAGACTCGCACAATTGCTTAGGCGCTGGCATTGTCGACCGCATCCATATCCCCATCCGGGTGGATCGCACGAAGATGCTGCTCGGAACAAACCGGGGCGAAATCTTTGTCAGCACCGGTGGCGCCGCCGTTCAAAAACTGAACGTTTTCGCGGAAGATTCCCTGTTGGTCGATTTCCGCGTCAATAACCGGGCTCCTGCCGTCGGCCAGGCCGTTTCCTTCGAGGACACCTCGGAAAAGACGGCTGCCGCAGGTGATGTCCTTTCCCGCTTCTGGGATTTCGGAGATGGCACCACCAGCAGCGCCACGGACCCCTCCCACGTCTACACGACGCCCGGTCTGTATAGCATCAGCCTCACGATCACGACGACCAATAGCGAAGAAACCATTCGTAAGGCCGCCTGGATTACCGTAGGCAGCCCGGCACCCACAACGGATTTCGAAGCCTCGGTCACCAGCATCTTTGAAGGCGACTCCGTCATCTTCACCGATCTCTCCACGAGCAGCACCGAACCCATCACCAGCCGCCTTTGGACCTTTGGGGACGGACGGACCAGCACGGCGGCCCGGCCAGAGCACCAGTACACGAGTGCGGGTGCTTACACGGTAACCTTGACGGTGACCACGGCCAACGCGACGCGTACCGAAACCAAGTCTAACTATATTATTGTCCAGCGCAAAGTCGCCCCGATGGCCGACTTCTCGGTGAATCCCTCCAGTCCCGTCGCGTTGGCGACAGCCAACTTCGGTGATACCTCCGCTGCGGGTTCTGCCGCGATTGTACAATGGTTCTGGGATTTCGGCGACGGCACAACCAGCCGCCAGCAGAATCCGGCCCACGTCTTTGAAGACGGTGGTAACTACAATGTTTCCCTGTCGGTCACCTCGGCCCATGGCAGCAACACGGTTACCAAGGTCGTTACCGTCCAGACCATTGCCCCCATCGCCTCCTTCAGTCCCAGCGATGTGAGCCCCTTCGTGTTGGAAACGGTCACGTTCACCAACAATTCCATCGAGGGCTCCGCGCCCATCACCCAATACATCTGGGAATTCGGTGACGGTGCCAGTAGTGTGGAAGAAAACCCGACCCACTCCTACAACAGCGCCGGTGAATTCACGGTACGCCTGACGGTGGTCAGTGCCCATGGCTCCAACACGGCCAGCACCCGCTTGCAGGTATCCTTCATGCCCCCCACGGCATCCTTCACAGCGACGCCGCTTACCCCGAGCGTTGGTGAAGCAGTCCAGTTTATGGATGCCTCCACCCCGGGCACCGCGGCTGTAAATCAGTGGTTGTGGGACTTTGGCGACCCGGCCAGCGGCTCGGACAACGCCAGCGCTGCCCAGAATCCGACCCATACCTACAATGCCGCTGGCTTCTACTCGGTCACCTTGACCGTGACGACGCCGGTCGCATCCAACAACACCGACACCCTGGTGCGCACGGCCTATATCGAAGTAGTTGAAGCCCCCACCCCGGGCTTTACATCGGCGGTAAGCAGTGCCAACACACCGGATATCATCCAATTCAGCAACACGACGGTGGCGGGCAGCGAGCCCATTACCAGCTATGTCTGGAACTTCGGCGACCCGGCCAGTGGCAATAACAGCAGCACGGCCACCAACCCGACGCATCAATTCAGCACTGAAGGCACCTTTACCGTTACCTTGACTGCACAGACGGCGTCCCGCTCGGTGACGGTCAGCAATATGGTCACGGTGGTCTTCAATCCGCCGACGGTAGATTTCGATGTGGAGACCGTGGAAACCACCCCACGGGAAGACATCCTGACGGATGGTGCGCTTACGACGGATACGCTCCAGTTCATCAGTCAGGTTACGCCGGGTACGGAAACAAACACGACGCTGTTTACCTATGCCTGGAATTTTGGCGATGGCAACACCAGCACCCTTCAGGAGCCCACGCACAGTTATGACAACGGCGGCAGCTACACCGTGACCTACACGGTAACGACGCCGACAGACACCGTCACATCGACGAAAATCATTGAAGTGGATGAACCTCCGCTGCCCGACTTTAATGCGCTGCCCCAGGTAGCCACGACGAGCACGAACATCCAGTTCTTTGACCAATCGGATGTATCGAACAGCCCGGCCATTGACAGCTGGTTCTGGAACTTCGGTGACAATTCGGTCAGCGTAGCGCAGAATCCGACCCACACCTACGCGGCAGCGGGAGAATACACGGTCAGCCTGACCCTGACCTTCACCCACTCGGCCACCGGTGCGACCCTGTCCATCACCCATACGGAGATCGATTTCATCACGGTCTCCCTCTAACCCAACACCTCATGAGCCCCTCCCAACCGGGAGGGGCTTTTTTTTTGGTCTTTGGGCAATGAGGGGACATCAACATGGCCCCCCATCGCCCAATCGCACTCAACCCGATTATCGTGTCGCACGCTTCGGTATTCCCGGTTCCCGCGCGGGTCGGGATATGACGATTGGCGCACGCGCACAGAAGACCTGTCCTGGAGCAGGAGACCTTTCCTGTTCGCCATCGCAAAAATCACCTGGCCGCGCAGCCGCTGCCCAGGTGGGGCTCCCACGACCTGCCCAATGCCTTTGCGGCAAGACTATTCCTCCCCGATCCGCGCCGTCTCACACCCTCAAATATAGCACCAGAACATTGACTTGGCTTTTCTGTGCATGCTATGATTCGCAAGTTTCACGTATCCAATTCGGATACCATGTACCCCTTCCCCTAAGGAATCCGGGGGTGACGTGTCTATAATCGCCCCAGCCCGGGGTGAACAACGGAAGATTGAGAGGAGCACCATGACCAAGATGAAAATCGGTTTGGTCGGGTGCGGAAATATTGGCGCGGACATCTGCATAGCCCTTCAAAAAGGGGGCATTCCTGCAGAAATCACCGCGCTGTCCGACGTGGATGAAGAACGGGCGGGAGTCCTTCTTCGCACATTTCAATTGAACGCCCGGATATGCACACTGGACGAACTGGCGGCGGAAGTCGACTTCATCGTCGAATGCGCCGTCGGGAGTGCCGTGGGCGATGTCATTGAAGCAGCCATGACTCACCAGAAAGACTGCCTGGTCATGAGCGTGGGTGGCCTGATGGCCCTCCGTGACGAGCTGCAGCGGGCCGAGAAACGAGGAATTCAGGTACGCATACCATCGGGTGCCCTTTGCGGGTTAGACGGTATTCGCGCTGCGATGGAGGGTGGACTTCATATGGTCACCCTGACGACTCGCAAGCCGCCGGAAGGTCTGGCGGGCGCGCCCTATCTGGTTGAAAATAATATTGATGTAGATAATTTAACCGAACCGAAGGTCGTTTTTGAGGGCACTGCCCTGGAAGCGGTAAAGGCATTTCCCGCCAATGTGAACGTAGCGGGTGCCCTGAGCCTCATTGGTATCGGTCCAGAAGAAACGAAGGTTTGCGTAATCGCCGACCCCAATGCAACGATGAACAGCCACGAAGTGGACGCGGAAGGTGCCTTTGGCAGCCTGAAGACGATCACGACCAATCTGCCATCGCCCCGAAATGCGAAGTCGAGCTATCTGGCTTCGCTCTCTGCCAGCGCAGAGTTACGGGCGGCAGCCATGGCCTTCAGTCGCCGTTGCATCGAGGCGTAGACGGCACCTTTCGTGCCCGATATTCAGCTAAAACGAAACAGTTTAAGACCCTGCAGCACATAGTTGCCTGCAGGCATACAGGAAATGGAGAGAAACCATGTACGCTGTAGTGGTTAC